>NZ_JBSFNS010000028.1:0-91313 GCF_053587275.1 Amycolatopsis sp. NPDC003676 | reverse complement strand
GTACCCGGAGATCGGCGCCTCGTGCGACGCGCTCGGCAAGGGCATGTTCGACCCGAGCAACCCGCCGAAGTTCAGCCCCCGGGCCGGGCACGCTGCTCCTCCACACGCCGACTTAAAGGCGATCCCGCCGCGACGGCGAAGCCGGCGCAATACAATTGCCCGAAAAAATTTCCTCCGGGGGGCAGCGATGGAGTTTCAGGAAGTCGTGCGGCGCAGGCGCATGGTGCGCAAGTTCACCGACGAGCCGGTGCCCGGGGACAGCCTCCGGCGGATCATGCGCAATGCGCTGCGCGGGCCGTCCGCCGGGTTCTCGCAAGGCCAAGCTTTCCTGGTGCTGCAAGGAGACGACGTGCGGCGATTCGCCGACACCCTCTCGTCCTGGACACTGGACGAGGCCACCAAGGCCGCGCCGGTGATCGTGATCCCGTTCTCGGTGAAAGACGTTTACCTCGACCGCTACGCCCAGCCGGACAAGGGCTGGACCGACCGCAGCGAGGACCACTGGCCGGTGCCGTTCTGGTACATCGACACCGGCATGGCCGTCCTGCTGATCCTCCAGACCGTGGTCGACGAGGGGCTCGGCGCGGTGTACTTCGGCATCGGCGCGGAGGATTACGCCAAGGTGCGCACCGAGTTCGGCGTGCCCGACAGCCACGAGCCGGTCGGCGCGATCGCCATCGGCTACGACGCCGACGCCAAGATCTCCGCGGGCGCTTCCCCGGCCACTCGCAAGCGGAAGCCGGAGAGCGAGACTGTCCACTTCGGACAGTGGTAAGCGCGGCAGCCTCCGGTTCGCCGAGCCAGCAGCGATCTCCGGTTCGCGCAGGCCCGCTGATTTCCGGTTCAGGGGAAGGCTTCGGCGGTGCGTTCCGGTGCCCGGAGGAAGCAGAGCGCCAGACTGCCTCCGGCGAGCGCGATTTCCCCGCGTTCGCCGGCCGGTGCCGTCGCAGCTCCGGCCCGCGCCGCGACGCCAGTGCACCCAGCGGGATGCCGTCCTCGGCGTCGAGAGCGACCTAGGCAATCCGGGCGAATAGTTGCGACCCCGCAGTTTTCGACCGCGCCGTGCCGCCAGTACAGTCCGGCAGTTCGCCGGGTCGAGCCGATCTCCCCCGACAGTCGGGGCTCGCAGTCCGGACAGGAAAGCCGCGTCGGCGGCGAACCGGGCTGAGCCCAGGAAGAGATGAGGCGCCCCGCACCGGACGCAGGACTGGAGAGACACAGTCGCCCGCCGCGACCAGCCGAGCAGTCGCCTGGTGCGGCGCCAGCACTGCCGTCGAGCCCGACGCCCCGAACACGCTCGCCGGGTCAGCCGATCGCAGGCCGGGAAACGCGGGCCCGTCGCCGGGCTTCCGGAGACGCTCGCCCGGCACATGATCGATCGACGCCTCGGCGAGCGCGGCAAAACCGGCCGCGTCGGCTTTCACGACCGCCGGTCGCAGGACAGCGAGCCGGTTCCGGGACAGCGCGCATCCAAGACGGTACGCGCAGCAGGCCAGAAGAATTCCGAGCAGCAGCGGCAGCAATTCCGGAGCGCGCGGGGGCCACCGCGACGATCCCGCCGGGAGCAGCTCCTCACGTAGCCCAGATCATGCGCGAAACGGCCAACTCCGACAACGAGCCGGAGCAGCACCTCACGCAGCCAAATCATGCGCGACGCGGCCAGCTTCAGCAACGAGCGGAAGCAGCACCTCACGCAGCCAGACCATGCGCGAAACGGCCAGCTTCAGCAACGAGCGGAAGCAGCACCTCACGCAGCCAGACCATGCGCGAAACGGCCAACTCCGGCGACAAGCCGCGCGCAGGCAACGACGTCCAGCGGTCGCGAAATCGCCACCGCGCCCGGCCAGTTCGCCGCCCGCCGGCGCGGCATAACGGTAATCGTTTTCGCCAAACGCGGCATCGGACATCGCCGCGGCACTCGAAATCCCAGTGCGGGCGGCATCGCTTTCATGTTTCCCCACGGCCCGATCCGGGAAATCCGGACAACACGAAAATGTTTCAATGCGGCCAGAAAACCACGAGAAGCGACATAATTCCAGCAACCGGACCGACGCCGCGGCCGAACCCGGCCATCGGACGCGGAAATACCGCAATCGGCCGTTTCCTCCCGGGAAGCTCTCCGCGCGGCCCTCCGGCGAACACCGACCTCGGGCGGCACACCCGCGAAAAACTTTCGCAGAGCAGTCCGGCATCCCCCGAACAGCGCAACTACACCATCCGTTCGCCGCGAATCTCACCCTGATGGCACAAACCCACGACCCGGGACGGCAATTCCCTCGAAAGTGCCATCAATCCCGCGAAGCAGCGCTTGCATATTCCGGTCCGGAACATAATGTCACCGAATTCGAGGACCAAGGAACCTTGACGGGCGCCCTCAGCGAGCACGGCGGAACCGGACCGCAGCCCGAGACCGCCTCCGCACAGCGACTTCGCGCCACTCGTTGTGCCACGGATTTCACCCCAGCGGACCAGCTCCGCCTCCGCCAACAGGGGAATCCACCCCCCGAAAGCGGGGAAATCCTGGTAACATCGCCCGTGCGGA
Source organism: Amycolatopsis sp. NPDC003676 (assembly GCF_053587275.1). Taxonomy (NCBI): domain Bacteria; kingdom Bacillati; phylum Actinomycetota; class Actinomycetes; order Pseudonocardiales; family Pseudonocardiaceae; genus Amycolatopsis; species Amycolatopsis sp. NPDC003676. The sequence continues at coordinate 88,771 of NZ_JBSFNS010000028.1, read as the reverse complement.
GGATCGGTTTGCGGTAAATGCACGACGACGATCAGACTTCACCGGAACCCTTCGCCGGACCGTCCCGGATCCGTCGACAACCGCCACTGGCTGTTGAAAAACAAAGGGCATTCACGGCATTAGTCCTCTTTGCCAGATTAATGGCCGCTTACGTGGTCTAGACCTCAATCAAGAACCGTGTCGCATTTGTCAACCGCGACTCGCATCGAACAGGTCACGAAATTGTCAACACCGACGTCCGTAGGTTACGTCGGCGTTACATCCACCGATGATTAAGAATATGGATCTCACCGAGTACCCGACCGCCCGCCCCGGTCCGGCACCCGACACCGAAGAAGCATTCGCCCAGGTGATGGCCGATGTCACCGGGCAGGAAAACGTGTCGGTCGACAGCAACTTCTTCGCCGATCTCGGGGCCAACTCGCTCGTGATGGCACAGTTCTGCGCGCGCGTGCGCAAGCGTGCCGATCTACCGGCCGTCTCCATCAAGGACATTTACCGGAATCCGACCATCGCCAGTCTCGTCTCCGCTTTGGCCGAGACCGAGGAGGTCCCCGCCGAGACGCCCGCCGCGGCCCCCGCGGAGCCGCCGAAGCGGGCGAGCCGGCTCGAATACTTCGGCTGCGGGACACTGCAGCTGCTGATCTTCTTCGCCTATTCGTATCTCGTGGCCCGGGTGCTCGGCGTCGGCACCGACTGGATTCTGGCCGGCACCGGCCTGCTCGACTACTACCTGCGCGCGGTGGTCTTCGGCGCCATGGTGCTGGCGGTGCTGTGCACCCTTCCGATCGCGCTCAAATGGATCCTCGTCGGTCGCTGGAAACCCGGGGAAATCCGCCTGTGGAGTCTCGGCTACCTCCGGTTCTGGGTGGTCAAGACGCTCGTCCAGCGGAACCCGCTGGTCCCGCTGTTCGTCGGTTCCCCGCTCTACTCGCTGTACCTGCGCGCGCTGGGCGCGAAGATCGGCAAGGGCGTCACGATCTTCTCGCGCTTCGTCCCGGTGTGCACCGATTTGCTCACCGTCGGGGAAGGCGCGGTGATCTGCAAGGACACCTACTTCACCACCTATCGCGCCCACGACGGCGTGATCCGGACCGGCCCGGTCTCGATCGGCGCTCGCTCCTACGTCGGCGAGATGTCCGTCATCGACATCGAAACGCGGCTCGGCGCGAACGCCCAGCTCGGGCACGCGTCGTCCCTGCACGCCGGGCAATCGGTTCCGGACGGGCAGAGCTGGCACGGCGTCCCCGCGGTCCCCGCCGACGTGCACTACCGGCGGGTCGAACCGCGCAGCTGCGGCAGCGTCCGGCGGGCGCTGTTCGCCGTGCGCCAGACCCTGACCGCGGTTCTCCTGCTGGCCCCGCTGGTGCTCGGCCTGCTCGGCTTCGTGCTGAACACGCTGCCGGACCTCAGCCCGGCGATGGGACTCGGCACGGCCGTCCTGGACTTTGCCGAGCCGCAGTTCTACTGGAAGGCCTTCGTCGTCTCCTTCATCCTGTACTTCGGCCTGCGGCTGACCGGCTTCCTGATCGTCACGTTCGTGCCGCGGCTGCTGAACCTCGCGCTCAAACCCGGCGAGGTCTACCGCCTCTACACCTTCCGCTACACCGCGCACCGCGCCATCCGCATCCTCACCAACCTGCGGTTCTTCAAGACGCTCTTCGGCGACAGCTCGGCCATCGTGAACTACCTGCGCCTGCTGGGCTGCAAGGTGTCGAACAAAGAGCAGACCGGCTCCAACTTCGGGCTCGACGAGAAATACGAGAACCCGTACCTCTTCTCCTCCGGCGCGGGCACGATGGTCGCCGACGGCCTGTCGGTGGTCAACGCCGAGTACACCAACACCTCGTTCCGGCTGTCCCGGGTGCACGTCGGGGCGAAGAACTTCCTCGGCAACCACGTCGTCTACCCCGCCGGGGCGAAGACCGGCGACAACTGCCTGCTGGCCACCAAGGTCCTGGTCCCGCTCGACGGCCCGGTGCGCGAAGGCGTCGGCCTGCTCGGCTCCCCCAGCTTCGAGATCCCGCGCTCGGTGGAGCGCGACAGCCAGTTCGACCACCCGAAGACGCCGGAGGAATTCCGCCGCAGGCTGGCCGCCAAGACCCGGCACAACGTCGGGGGCATGCTGCTGTACGCCTTGTCCCACTGGGTGTTCTTCTACGGGCTGCTGCTGCTCACCTGGGCCTCGGACGTGTACTACGACCTGATCGGCCCGCCGCTGTTCGCGATCGACACGGCCGCGATGCTGCTTTACGGCATGCTCTATTTCATTGCCCTGGAACGGATCACGGTGTTCATCCGGCCGATGCACCCGGTGTCGTGCTCGATCTACGACCGGCGGTTCTGGCGCCAGGAACGGTTCTGGAAAGCGGCCGCGGCCGGCGCGATCTTCCGCGCGCTCGACGGGACCCCGTTCAAGAGCGTGGTCTGGCGGCTGCTGGGCGTCAAGGTCGGCAAGCGGCTGTTCGACGACGGCGCGCTCATCATCGAAAAGACGTTGGTGCGCATGGGAGACAACGTCACACTGAACATCGGGTCCGTCGTCCAGTGCCATTCGCAGGAGGACGGCGGCTACAAGATGGACCGCATCTCCATCGGCAGCGGCTGCGTCGTCGGCACCGGCGCGCTGGTGCATTACGGCGTGACGATGGGCGACGGCTCGACGCTCGCCCCCGATTCCTTCCTCATGAAGGGCACTGAGGTCCCGGACCACGCGCACTGGGGCGGGAACCCCGCGCACGAAATCCGGGCCGCCCGCCGTCAGCTGGCGGCGAAATCGTGACGGAGCAACGACAACCACGGGAAGGACGACCCATGAGAACCGGACTGGGAGCGGTTCGCGAGCACTGGCGCGAGGTACTCGCCGCCGGCGGACGCACCAGCGTCCCGCGCTGGACGCTGGAGTCAGGCTCCGCGATCGGCGACCACGAAACGCCGATCCCCCGGGGGATCGCGACCGGGCTGCGGCTGCTGGCCGAGCAATTGCGCGTGCCGCTGAGTTCGGTGCTGCTCGCCGCGCACGCCAAGGTGCTCGCCGCGCTTTCGGGCGAGCAGCAGGTGTGCACCGGCTACGTCGCCGGGCCCGGCGGGGCGCCGCTGCCCTGCCGGCTGAGCACCGAATCCGGCACCTGGCGCGAACTGATCGAGCACACCGCGGAGGTCGACGCGCGGACCGCCGCCTTCCGGGACTTCCCGGTCGACGAACTGCGCACCGAACTCGGCATCGTCGCGCCGCCGTTCGAAACGGTCTTTGACCCGACCGGCACCGCCGGGGACCTCGCCGGGGACACCGTGCTGCGGCTGGACGTGTCGCCGGACCTGGAGACGCTCCGGCTGCGCTTCCGCACCGAGGTGCTGAATTCCGAAGCCGCCGAACGCGTTCTCGGCTACCACCTCAGCGCGCTCGCGCTGATCCGCACCGACGTCGCCGCGCCGCACCGCGAAACGACCCTGCTGTCGTCCGCGGAACTCAAACTGCAGCTGGAAGGCCTCGCCGGGCCGCACGTCGAGGTGCCGGACCTGCGCTGCCACGAGCTGTTCCAGCGTCACGTCGCCAGCCGCCCGGACGCGATCGCGGCGGTGCACGGCGACCGGCAGTGGACGTACCGGGAGCTCAACGGGCGCGCCAACCGCCTGGCGCGGGCGCTGGTGGCGCGCGGGCTGCGGCGCGAGGGCGTCGTCGCGGTGGTCACCGAACGCAATCTGGACTGGATGGCCGCCGTGCTCGCCGTGTTCAAGGCGGGCGGCGTCTACCTGCCCATCGAGCCGCATTTCCCGACCGACCGCATCGCGACCACGCTGCGCCGGGCCGACTGCGAACTGGTGCTGACCGAACCGGGCAGCACGACGACGCTGCGCAAGGCGGTCGAATCGCTGCCCGGCGTGCGCACCGTGTTCGTGGACGCCGCGTACGAGGAGGACCACTCCGACGAGGATCTCGCCGTCGCCGTCGATTCCGGCCAGCTCGCCTATATCTACTTCACCTCGGGCTCGACCGGCGAGCCGAAGGGCGCGATGTGCGAGCACGCCGGGATGGTCAACCACCTCTACGCCAAGATCAACGACCTCGGCATCACCGAGGACTCGGTGGTCGCGCAGGTAGCGCCGCAGTGCTTCGACATCTCGCTGTGGCAGCTGGTTTCCGCGCTGCTGGTCGGCGGGAAGACCTTGCTGATCGAGCAGGACGTGATCCTGGACGCCGACCGGTTCGTCGACCGGCTCGGCAGCGGCGGGGTGTCGGTGCTGCAGGTCGTGCCCTCCTACCTCGAGGTCGTCCTGTCCGCGGTGGACAAGAACCCGGTCGCGCTGCCCGATCTGCGCTGCGTTTCGGTGACCGGCGAGGCGCTCAAAACCGAACTGGCGCAACGCTGGTTCGCCGCGATGCCGGACGTCAAGCTGGTCAACGCCTACGGCCTCACCGAAACCTCGGACGACACCAACCACGAGGTGATGGACCGCGCGCCGACGCGGGAGCGGGTGCCGCTCGGGCCGCCGGTGCAGAACGTGCGCGTGTACATCGTCGACGAGCGGCTCGACCCGGTCCCGCTCGGCGCGCCCGGCGAGATCGTGTTCTCCGGGGTGTGCGTGGGCCGCGGCTACGTCAACGACCCGGAGCGCACCGCGCGGGCGTTCACCACCGACCCGCACCGGCCCGACGCCCGGCTCTACCGCAGCGGCGACCACGGCCGCTGGCTGCCCGAGGGCAAGGTGGAATTCCTCGGCAGGCGCGATTCCCAGGTCAAGATCCGCGGTTTCCGGATCGAGATCGGCGAAATCGAGAACACGCTGCTGCGGGTGCCCGGGGTGCGCGACGGCGCGGTGGTCGTGGCCGAACGCGGGCAGAGCAAGCGGCTGGTCGCGTTCTACTCCAGCCGCGAGCAGCTCGACCTGGAGCTGCTGCGGGAACAGCTCGGCGCCGCGCTGCCCGAGTACATGCTGCCCTCGGCGTTCCATTGGCGGGAGCAGCTGCCGTTGACCGCCAACGGAAAGATCGACAAGAAGAACCTCACCGTGCTCGCCGCCGAACTCGACGCGGTCGACGAGGACTACGACGAGCCGGTCACCGAAACCGAACAGCGGCTCGCCGGGGCCTGGGCGCAGGTGCTCGGCATCCGGTCCGGCCGGATCGGCCGCCGGGACAGCTTCTTCGGCCGGGGCGGCACGTCGCTGTCCGCGGTCAAGCTGGCGATCGCGCTCGACCGCGCGGTCTCGATCAAGGACGTCGCCAAGCATCCGGTGCTCGCCGACCTGGCCGAGCTGATCGACAGCCGGTCCTCGTCCCGAAGCTCCTGACCCTCTGCAACCGCGGAAATCGAAGGGATTCCACGATGTCGTTGTCCAAATTCCTGCCGAAGACTTCCCCGCCCGAGCCGGATTTCTGTCCCGGGCTGCCCGCGGTGCTGCGGGCCGAGGCAGGCGGCGACCCGGCCGGCTGGGCGAGCACGCACCGGGAGACGGTGCGAAGACTCGTCGCCGAATACGGCGCGGTGCTCGTCCGAGGTCTCGGGCTCGCCGAACAGACCGCCGTCGCGGCCGTGTTCGGGAGGCTGACCGACCTGCTGATGACCGAGCAGGAGGCCTTCGCGCCGCGCGCGGCCTACCCCGGCGGGGTGCACTCCTCGACGGAATGGCCGCCGAACCAGCCGATGTGCATGCACCACGAACTGAGCTACACCCTCGAGTTCCCGGGACTCATGCTGTTCGCCTGCGTCAGCCCGCCGTCCGCGGGCGGGGTCACCGGCGTCAGCGATTCCACCGCCGTGCTGGCCTCGCTGCCCGCCGACCTGCGCGCGCGGTTCGAGCGCGACGGCTGGCTGCTCACCCGCAGCTTCAACGACGAGATCGGGGCGTCGGTCGCCGAAGCGTTCGGCACCGAGGACCGTTCCGCGATCGAGGACTACTGCCGCGCCAACCTGATCGAGTTCGAATGGCAGCCCGACGGCGGACTGCGCACCCGGCAGCGCCGCAGCGCGATCGTCGGGCATCCGGTCACCGGCCAGCGCTGCTGGTTCAACCAGATCGCCTTCCTCAACGAGTGGACGATGGCGCCCGAGGTGCACGAGTACCTGGTCGACATCTACGGAGCGGACGGGCTGCCGTTCAACACCCGCTTCGGCAACGGCGACCCGATCGGCGAGGACGTCGTGCAACTGCTCAACGAGGTGTACGAGGAGCACACCGTCCGCGAGCCGTGGCAGGCGGGCGATCTCCTCCTGGTCGACAACGTCCGCACCGCGCACAGCCGGGACGCCTACGAGGGCCCGCGCGAGGTGCTCGTCGGACTCGCCGACCCGGTACGACTTTCCGACTGCTCGCTCGCTGCCGAGGGGAAAACCCAGTGACCACGCAATCCTTCACCGCCGAATCCGCGGCCGCGGGGCCGGTCGCCGTGCCGCCGTTCGCGGTGATCTCCGGAGCCCAGGTCCAGCAGGCGCTGACCGGGCGCGAACGGGAGGTCGTCGACCTCGTCGAGACCGCCTACCGGGTGCACGGCGCCGGCGATTCGGTCAACCCGCCGTCGTATTTCCTGCGCTTCCCCGACCGCCCGGCCGACCGGATCATCGCCCTGCCCGCCTCGCTCGGCGGGAAGACCAACGTCGCGGGCCTGAAGTGGATTTCCAGCTTCCCGGGCAACGTCGCCGCCGGGATCCCGAGGGCGTCGGCGGTGCTGATCCTCAACGACCTCGCGACCGGGTATCCGTTCGCCTGCCTGGAAAGCTCCATCATCAGCGCGACCAGGACCGCCGCGTCCGCCGCGCTCGCCGCGGACTGGCTCAGCCGGACCCGGCAACGGCCGAGGCGCGTCGGATTCTTCGGCGTCGGCTTGATCGCCCGCTACATCCACACCTTCCTCGCCGGAACCGGCTGGGAGTTCGACGAGATCAACGTGCACGACCTGCATGCCGAAAGCGCCGCCGGATTCCGCGGCTACCTGGAGCAGTCCGGGTTCGCCGGGGACATCAGCGTGCACGACACGGCCGAAGGCCTGATCCGCGACAGCGATCTGGTGATCTTCGCGACCATTGCCGGCGAACCGCACGTGCACGATCCTTCGTGGTTCTCGCACAACCCGTTGGTACTGCACGTTTCCTTGCGCGACCTGGCGCCAGAGGTGCTGCTGGCGTCGGCGAACATCGTCGACGACGTGGACCACTGCCTCAAGGCCAACACCTCGCCGCATCTGGTCGAACAGCGCACCGGCAGCCGGGATTTCCTGCTCGGCACCCTGGACGACGTGCTGTCCGGCCGGATCAGCCCGCCCGCCGACCAGCCGCTGATCTTCTCCCCGTTCGGGCTCGGCGTCCTCGACCTCGCGGTCGGGGCCTTCGTCCACGAGAGAGTGTCCGACGCCGGCGGACTGCACGTCATCGAGGACTTCTTCCACGACCTGCGCCGGTATGGCTGAGCGCCGTCCGCCCCTGAGCTTTTGTTCTGACGAGGAGAAAACTGTGCGTGTCATCACCGTTCCCGAAGCCTTCAACGAGGAGGCGCTGTACGTCGACCTCCGCTGGAGTTTCGGCTATTCGCTGTTCCTCAAGTGCGAGGGCTTCAACTTCGCCGGCTCCATCAAGCTGAAGGCCGCCACCGAAATGGTCGACGCGGCCGAACGCGACGGCCTGCTGCGGCCGGGCTCGATCATCGTCGAGTCCTCTTCGGGCAACCTCGGCGTCGCGCTGAGCATGATCGCGGCCAGCCGGGGGTACAAGTTCCTGTGCGTCACCGATTCCCGCTGCAACCTCGCGACCCGCCGCGCGATCGAGGCGCTCGGCAACGAGGTGCACATCATCACCGAACCCAGTCCCGAGAGCGGTTTCCTCGGGGCGCGCATCGACCACGTGCGCATGCTGTGCGCGTCGGACGAGCGGTACGTGTGGCTCAACCAGTACACCAACCCGGACAACTGGGGAGCGCACTTCCACCGGACCGGGCCGGAGATCGCCGCCGCGTTCCCGGCCCTCGACGTGCTGTTCGTCGGCGCAGGCACCACGGGCACCCTGATGGGCTGCGCGCGGTTCTTCCGGCAGTGGCACCGCCCGGTGCGGATCGTCGCGATCGACAGCGTCGGCTCGGTGACCTTCGGCGGCCCGGCGGGCCGGCGGATGCTGCCGGGGCTGGGCACGAGCGTGCGCCCGGCGATCCTGGACGAGTCCTATGTGGACGACGTGGTCCTTGTCGAGGAGCCGGATTCGGTCCGGGCGTGTCACCGCTTGGCCCGCAACGGTTTTCTGTTCGGTGGCTCGACCGGGACTGTGGTCAGCGGGGCCACTAGTTGGCTGTCCGAACACGATGCGCATCATCTGACCGCAGTGGCCGTCGCACCGGATCTCGGCGAGCGGTACCTCGACACGATCTACCAGACCAACTGGCTGCAGGGGATTTACGGAGAGGACGTGCTTTCCCCGCAGCCCCGGCAATCCGTCTGATCCGTGCGGACGACGTCGTCCTGGTCGACGAACTGGATTCCGTCTGATCGTGTCACCGCTTGGCCCGCAACGGATTCCTCTTCGGCGGCTCGACCGCGACTGTCGTCAGCGGCACCACCAGCTGGCTGTCCGAACACGACGCGCATCATCTGACCGCGGTGGCCGTCGCACCTGACCTCGGCGACCGGTACCTCGACACGATCTACCAGACCAACTGGCTGCAGGGGATTTACGGAGAGGACGTGCTTTCCCCGCAGCCCCGGCAATCCGTCTGATCCGCCGGCCCGGTCCGCGGGCGTGCAGTATGTGAGGGGAACCCTGAGGGAATCTGATTCCCTCAGGGTTCCCCTCACGGCTCGCGAACGCCGCGCCAGCAGCTGCAACGTGCGGGCGGCGTACCGGCATCCCCCGGTGCGCCGCCACGCGGCGGGGTCAGACCTTCTTCTGCCATTCGTCCCAGCTGAACCGCCAGTCGGTCCAGCCGTCGCCGGGTTTGAGGTCCACTCCGGTGTCGGTCACCGTCACGACGTCCCCGCGATGGGAGTTTTCGTGGAACCACTTCGCGTTCTCGACGCTGACATTGAGGCAGCCGTGCGAAGTGTTGGAGTGGCCCTGCTGCCGGACCGACCACGGCGCGGAATGCAGGAACTGGCCGGAGTTGGTGAGCCGCAGCGCGTATTTGACCGTGGTGCGGTAGCCGCCCGGTGCGTCGGTGGGCACGCCGTACGTGCTGGAGTCCATTGTGTACGGAGACTGCACGGTCATGATCAGCATGGTGCCCGAAACGCTGCGCGCCGACGGCTTGCCAAGGCTGACCGGCGACGTCAGGACGAGCTGGCCGTCCTTGTACGTCCGCATCTGCTTTTCGTTGTCCGACACCTTCGAGATGATCGACGCGCCGGTCTTGAACGTGATCTTGCGGTCGGCCTTGCCGAACACCCCGTTGCCGAGCGCGCGGCCCGCGATCTTGATGTCGAGGACGATCGTGGAGTACGCGGGCCAGTATTCCTTGGTGCGGTAGTGCACCTCGTCGTCGCCGAACCAGCGCCAGGCTCCGGTCGCGGGCTTGTCGGAGGTGACGGTGAGCATCTTTTCCGCGGCGGCCTTGTCCGCGACCGGCGCGGAGAACTTGATCGTGATCGGCATGCCGACGCCGGTGGTCTCGCCGTCGAGCGGGATCACCGACGGGTAAGCCTGCGCTTTGGCGGTCGCGGTGGTGAAGGTGCTGGTGCGGGTCACCGGGTTGCCGTCCGCGCCGACCGAGCGGGCGGTCAGCGTGTACTTCGTGCCGTATTCGAGGGGCTTGCTGGTGTTCCAGCGCTGCTTCGCCGCGTCCATCTCGCCCGGGACCGGGGTGCCGTCCGCGGCCGCGACCGTGACGTCACTGAGCGTGGATCCTCCGGCCACCGCGGTGACGGGCTCGCCGGGCGCGACGTCGTTCGAGCCGTCCTTCGGCCCGAGGTCGAGGGTCGCGGGCGCCGGCGCGGCGCTGGTCTTCTGGTCGTCCCCGGCGGCGGGACCGGGCTCCGGTGCGGCCGTGCAGCCCGCCGTCAGCGCCAGCCCGGCGAGGATCCCCGCGATGATCTGCGTTTTTCGCCCCAGCACCTGATCTGCCCCCGTTCCCGATTACTAACGGACATAGTAGTCATAGCGGTCAGGCGTGAAGCAGGGCGGGAGTGGCCGTCCAAGCTCCGGCGACGATCAGGGCCGCGGCAGTGCTCACTGGGAGTAACGCTGCGGCCGCAACGGCGAGAATGCTGGTTACCGCGTTGCCGCGACTGCGGGCGAGGTGTTCGAGCCGGAGCGCTGTGGCCGCCGACCGCACCGGATGCATCCGATCCAAGGCCGCACTGACTGTCGCCGGTCCATGCCGACGGCCAGCCGCGGCGTCCGCACTCAACTCCACCGCCGCAGCAACGAATTCCGGCGACTGCCGGGCCAACGGAACGAAGGGCAGTGCGGCCGAGACCGCGTGCGCGAATCCGACGAGCCGATGATGCCGTCCGCGCAGATGGGACCTTTCATGGTCGACCACCGCAGCGAGTTCCGGGCCGGAGAGGTCCTTCGCGAGTCCTTCGGAAAGCACTACCAGGTCCGGCTTTCCGGCAATGCTGTAGGCGAGTTTCTCGTCCAACGGCAGCCACCACACGCCCGCCCTGGCCCGGCACACCATCGACAATTCCGCGAAATGCCGGTCGTGCAACCGAAGCTGTTGCCGGTACAGGCGGATTGATGCCAGCGCGAACGCTCCCGCCGCCCCCGCCGCGAGCAGTGCGCCGGATACGCCGACCACCTCGTCCAGATGCAGAACTTCGTGATGCCGCAACGCATCAAGACGCAGCCACGCGACCAGCCTCCGCGCCACCTCGTGCCCCGGCCCGAACGCGGCCGCCACCGCACCGACTCCAGCCGCGATCATGCTGCCCAGCAACAGGATCCACACGACAAACCGCAACGGTGCAGGCACCCGTGCCCGCAACACCCGGCGCAGGAGAGCCGGTCCGCAGAAACCCACCACCGCCGCAGTCACGACGAGCGCCGCGGAGACGATCACGAGCGCTTCCGCAACCCGCGCCGCAACGCGTCCCGCTCCCCGTCCGACGCCGACCGCGCGAAATGCAGCAGCACCCCTTCGGGATCGCCGACATCAGCAAGCAGATTCCGCATCGCGCGTGCGGCGGCTTCCTCTCGCGAGAGAGTCGGCGTGTAGCAATAGGCTCGGCTGCGCTTCTCGCGTTCCACCCAGCCCTTGCTGTGCAAATGATCGAGCACGGTAAGGACAGTCGTATAAGCCAGGTCCCGGTTCAGCTCCTCCAGCACTTCGCGGACCGTGCGCGCTTCGCCCGCGCGCCACAAGACGTCCATCGCCGCCGATTCCAGCTCGCCGAGTCCCTGCACGCCACGCATCCTAGGGCTCGCTCATTCGGGTTCGTCTCCGCTCTCCGCCTCGCTTTTCGGAGGCCGCCGGGCCGGGTCGCGGGCCTGTGCCACGCCGATCGCGGTCAGCAGGATCGCGAGGACCACGAAAATCGCCACGAGCGTCCAGCCGCCCGCGGCCGAAGCAGCGGCCAGAGTGATTTGCATGCGGTTCCTTCCGAGGGTTCAGCTGCGCCCGGTGAACCGGTAAGTCGGCCCGTGCGCCCCTTCGCAATGCTCGGCCCGGTCCTCGTCGACGTGGTCCACCTGCAGCGTCGTGTGGTCCAGCCGGTGCCGGGACCGCATGATCTCCTCGATCCCCGCCCGCACCGCGTGACAATCGGCGGCGGGCCGCACCAGCACGTGCGCGGACAACGCGGGCTCGCCGGAGGTGATCTGCCAGATGTGCAGGTCGTGCACCTGCACCACGTCCGGAACCGAGGCCACCTGCTCCCCGACCACCTCGGGATCGATCCCGGCGGGCGCCGCCTCCAGGAAGATCCGGCCGGACTCGCGGACCAGCCCCCAGCCCGCCTTCGCCATCAGCGCGGCGACCACCAGCGCCGCGATCGCGTCGGCGCGGGCGAACCCGGTCCACCACACGATCGCGCCGGCCACCGCGGTCGCGATGAACGCGTACAGGTCGTTGAGGATGTGCTGGAACGCGCCCTCGACGTTCAGGCTCGACCGGTTCGCCCGGCTGATGCACCAGCTCGCCGCGACGTTCACGGCGATCCCGGCCAGCGCCGTCACCAGCACCAGCGCACCCTGGACCTCCGGCGGATCGATCAGCCGGGTCACCGCCTCGTAGAGGAACCACGCGGTGAGCAGGAGCAAGGTGATCCCGTTGGCCTGCGCGGACAGGATTTCCGCGCGCTTGAGCCCGTAGGTGAACCCGCCCTTCGCCGGACGCGCGGCCAGCCGGATCGCGACCAGCGCGAGCACGATCGACGCGGCGTCGGTGAGCATGTGGCCCGCGTCGGTGATCAGCGCGAGCGACCCGGCGATCAGGCCGACGACCAGCTCGACCGCCATGAACCCGACGATCAGCACCAGCGCCCGCACCAGCCACGTGCGGTCCGCGCCCGCCGCCACCCCGTGGCCGTGGCCGTGCCCCGTCTTGTGCTCGCTCACCCCGCACCGTCCCTGACATATAGTGAAACGTGCATGTATTGTCGCGCACGCTCCGTCCCGGCGTCCACCCGAGGTCACCCGCCCGGTTCGATCCGCACGCCGAGCCCCCGCAGCCAGCGCAGCGGGTCGGTCTTGCGCTCCCCGTCGGCCCAGACCTCGAAGTGCAAATGCGGCCCCGTCGACTGCCCGCGGTTGCCCACCTCGGCGATCACCTGCCCGGCCGCCACGCGCTGCCCGGCGGAGGCGACGTAACGGTTGATATGCCCGTACACCGTGACGGTGCCGTCCTCGTGCCGGACGCGGACCCACAGCCCGAACCCGCTCGCCGGACCGGCCTCGACGACCGTCCCGGCAAGCGGCGTCCGGACCGGGGCGCCGATGTCGTTCGCTACATCCAGTCCGTAGTGGGTCGTTCCCCAGCGGCCGCCGTAGTTGGAGGTGATCGTGCCCGTCACCGGCGCGTACGCACGGGGTTCCTGCCGGGCCTTTTCTCGCTGAAGCCGATCGTCGCGGGTTTTGACCGCGGACTTCAGAACCGCCAGCTCCATCTCCGGCGGACGCGCAGCTGTCGGCAGCACCTCATGCCCCGCTGCCATGGGCGGCAGTTCGCTTTTGCGCTCGGCCGGAGCCGCCCGGGCAGCCGCCGCGAACGCCGCCCCGCCCGCGAACCCGGCCAGGACGAGCCCCGCGCCCAACCCGCCGCGAGCACCAGCGGCAACCCGGCTCGAACGCCGCCTGCGGGCACCCGCCATGGTGTTCCTCTCGCCGGTCCAGATACTACGCCGGATAGTAGATCACGCCGGCGTCAGTACGCGGTGAGCCCGCCGTCCACGACCAGTTCGGTTCCGGTGACGAACGAGGATTCGTCGCTGGCCAGGAAAAGCATCGCGTGCGCGACCTCGGCGGGACTGCCCGCGCGGCGCATCGGCGTGCGGACGATGTCGGGCTGCCGGTCGCCCTGGTCGTCGAGCAGGTCCTGGATCATCGGCGTGGCGATGACGCCCGGATGCACCGAATTGACCCGGACGCCGCGCGTCGCGTACTCGACGGCGGCGGTCTTGGTCAGCAGCCGCACCGCCCCTTTGGACGCCTGGTACGCGGCAGCCGCGCCACTGCCGACGAGGCCCAGCACCGAGGAAGTGTTGACGACCGATCCGTTGCCGGAGGCGCGCAGCAGCGGCATCGCGGTCTTCATCCCGAGCCAGGTCCCGGTCTGGTTGACCGCGATCACCCGGTCCCAGGCCTCCGGCGCGGTATCCTCGATGCCCGGCCAGTCCACGATCCCCGCGATGTTGACCAGCACGTCGAGGCGGCCGAACCGCTGCCGGGTCCGTCCGATCGTGCCGCGCCAGTCCTCCGGCGAGGAGACGTCCAATCGGTCGGCGAGGACCTCGGTCTCCAGCCGCTGAGCGAGCTTCTCCACCGCCGCTTGATCGACGTCGGTGACGACCAGGCTGGCCCCCTCTCGCGCGAACAGTTCCGCCGTGGCTTGTCCGATCCCGCCGGTCGCCCCGGTGAGCAGCACGACCTTGCCGCTGAGCCGCATGGGATATTCCTTTCTGCGTAGAAAAATCAAGCCGCGGTGTAGCCACCGTCGGCCGCGACGACCGCACCAGTGACGAACGCGGACCGCGGTGAAGCCAGAAACCCGATCACCTCGGCGATTTCCTCGGGCTGTGCGACCCGCCCCAGCGGATGGGCGTCGCCGAAGGACCGCTGATACGCCCGGCTGTCAGCACGGAAGGTGTCGAGCAGATCGGTCTCAATCACCCCCGGGGCAACAACATTCGCCCGAATTCCGTGCGGAGCGCCTTCGAGCGCGAGCACTTTCGTCAATTGCGCCAGCGCCCCTTTGGACGCGCTGTACGCCGCCGCTTCGGCCAGCCCCACCGTGGAAGCGAACGAACCGACTGTGACGATCGCTCCCCCGCCGTGGTCGCGCATCACCCGAAACGCCTCTCGCGCATGCAGAAACGCTCCGCGAGCGTTGACCGACATCACCTCGTCCCAGTCCGCCGCCGTCGTCTCGGTGACCGGCTTGTTCACCGAACGACCAGCGTTGGCGACCAGAATGTCGAGCCCGCCGAACCGCTCGAGCGCCGCAGCCGCCGACCGCACGGCAACGTCCTCTTCGGACACATCGCCGACCAGCACGGCCACTCCGTCCTCGTCCGCGAACCGTTCCACCTCCGGCCGGATGTCCGTGGCCAGCACCCGTGCCCCGCGGGCGTGCAGCCAAGCAACCGTCGCCGCACCGACCCCGCGCGCGGCCCCCGTGACCAGGGCGACCTTTCCCGCCAGTTCTTTCGTCATGCGACCCAGTCTCAGCGGCGACGGACCTCGCGGACAGGACGTGCCACACCCACCCAGCCCGCCGCCTACCCTGGTCCGCATGGGCACGGAACTGGGCGACTTCCTGCGGGCACGCCGCGCACAACGCTCCCCGGACGACGCCGACGTGCGTTATTCCGGCAGACGCAAGGTCGCGGGCCTGCGCCGCGAGGAGGTCGCCGTGCTCGCCGGAGTGAACGTCGACTACTACGCACGCTTGGAACAGGGCCGCGAAACCCGCCCGTCACCGCAGGTGCTCGACGCCCTCAGCCGCGCACTGGACCTGGACCCCGACGCCCGCGAACACCTCTACCGCCTCGCCGGTGCCGCCCCGCCCGACCTGCCGTCCCCGACGCCCCAGACCGTGAGCCCAGAACTGCGGCAGCTCATGGACAGTCATCCGCACGCGCCCGCGTTCGTGCTCAACCGCGTCCTGGACATCCTGGCCACGAACACCCTCGCCGACGCCCTGTTCTCCCCGTTCGCCGCGGCCGACAACCTGGCCCGAATGACATTCCTCGACCCGGCGGGTCGGCAGTTCTACGCCCGCTGGGAATGGACGGCCCAAGCCACCGTGGCGAATCTGCGCGCAGCCGCCTTCGAACCCGCCTTGCCGCCGCTGGTAGCGGAGCTCAGCGAGGGCAGCGAACAGTTCCGGACGCTGTGGGAAACCCATCAGGTCCGCGGGAAAACCCGCGAGCCCAAGCAACTCGTGCATCCGTCGGTCGGGCCGCTGACGTTGACCTATCAGGCGTTCGATGTGCGCAGCGCGCCTGGACAGCAGTTGATCGTCTATCAGGCTGAGCCTGGGAGTTCCAGTGCTGAAGCGCTGTCGTTGTTGCGGAGTATTCCGTTGCGGGTGCGCCGATAACCGGACGTCGTCACCGGGAAAACCGCTCGACGAGAACGTCCAGGTGCGGACGGAAAGCCGTGAACCATATTTGGCAGCCGCGCGAGTTCACGTGCGTGAAGTCGGCGGCGAAGACGTCGAACCGGCGGGCAGTGCGGAATGCGCGGGCGAAATCCGAGTGCGCGACCTTCGCTTCGTCCGCGACCTCGGCGAGCACCTTTTGATACGGCTTGCTTCCGAGTTGCAATGGCACGTCGGACAGAATCGCCCGGTCCGCAGGAACGTGCTCGACGAGTTCGCGTACGTCCGCCCGGAATTGGCCGAGCGGCACGCGGGCGATGGCATCCGCTGAACCCGCTACGACAATCACCGCGTCCGCGTCGGCCAGATCCAGCTGTTCCAGAACAGTCGCGACCCGGCCGCCGCCGGTCGAGAGGTTTGCCAGGTGCACCGGCCGTCCGGTGCGCTCGGCGAGGTACTCCCCGATCCGGGCTACCAGACTTTCCTCCGGCCGTCGCGCTCCGATGCCTATCGCGGCCGAATCGCCGAACGCGACCACTCGCAAGGCATTGGGGGCCAGTGGTTCTGCTGCGCGCGCTGCCCAATATCGCGGATAGGTCCTGGTTTGCCGCCACAGCCCCCATTCGAACGCGGCCGACCACAACGACGGCGGTGAACAGACTTCGCCGCGTTCCCTCGCCTAAGCGCGTTTCCGACTCTACTCGCGGAACGCACCGACTAGACGACCTGCGAACTGCCGCGGCTGTCGCGCACTCGAAATCTCCGCCTGCGCGCTATGGCACGCCCGCGGCAATAGCTGGAGTTCTCTGCCCTGGAGGCAAAGCTCGCAACGCAAACTTGCCTGCACTTCGCGAACGAGTCCACGCCAGCGCTAGCCGCCTCACGGCAAGACACGCGGCCCAACCCGCCCGCACTCCGGCGAACAGACCGCACCCACGAGGCAAGAGGTGCGGCGCAACCCTGCCCACGCTCACGCAAACAGACCACGCCAGCGAATCCCATTCGCACGGCAAAGCGCACAGCGCAACCCTGCTCGCACTCGCGCGAACCAGACCACGCCAGCACTGCCCGCCTCACGGCAAGGCACGCGACGCAACTCGCCCACACGCAACAAGGCCGCGCCAGTGTCTCCGCCCACGAGGCAAGGCGTGCGGCGCAGACAAGCCCGTGTTCCCACAAAGCAGGCCCGTCCGCTCCGCACGCCGGCCGCCGGGGCGCGCGGCGGTGCCCGAGCGCACTTTTCGCGCGCGCGTGCACCGGCGGCCGCCGGCCGGGGGCGCGCCGCCCGGGGGAAAGCGGCGCGGGCCCGGCCGGGGCCTCGGCGGGGTTACTTCGTGACGATCTTCTGGCCGACCAGGATCAGGTTGGCGTCCGGGATGAACTTCTGGTTCAGCTGCTGCAGGTGCTGCCAGCCGCCGTCCACGTTGAGGTTCTTCGCGATTCCGGAGAGGGTGTCGCCGGCGGCCACGGTGTAGCTGCCGTCCGGGTTCGAGGTCGGCGCGGCGTGCTTCGGCGCGGACTTGACCTTCGTCTCGGCCTTGGCCTCGACCTTCGGCTTCGCGGCGACAGCCTCGACCTCGGCGGAGCCGCCGGAGGTGTCGCCGCCGAAGTTCGCGTAGCCCGCCGGGCCCGAGCCGCCGCGGCACTGCCACGGGGCGGAACCCTGCTTCGCGTAGATCCGGTCCGCGACGATCTGCTGCTGCGCGGGCGTGGCCTTGTCGGCCGTCGGGGCGAACTGGCCGCCGCCGTTCGCGAGCCACGTCTTCGTGACGATCTGGAACAGACCGGCGGGGCGGCCCGCGCGCTGGCCCGCGGCGGTGTTGTTGACCGCGGTCGGATTGCCGCTGCTCTCGCACTTGACGATGCCGGCCTGCCCCGGGAAGGCGTTGGCCGTGCCCGCCCCGGCGAGGCCGATGCCGCCGAGGGTGGCGCCCGCGAGAGCCGCGGTCGCGCCGGTGCGCTGGAGGACTGTCTTCGTCTTGCTGGGTTTGCTGTGCCGTCCCACGGTAGGTGGGCTCCTTCGCTGTCACACCGCACAACCGTCCTCGTGCCTGGGTCAGGCAGCGAGCCGCGACGGTTCGCGGCGGCTCCGGGTCGCTGATCCTCGGGGTAGATCGCAGGTCACCGCAAAAGCTCGAGAAGATTACGAAACGGAAACGGCAGGTGTACAGAGGCAGTGGGATCGGCCACAGATCGCCTCGGCGCGTAGCAGTCAGACGACAGTGCGTCACACCCGAGTCACCCTACTTGGTTAATCAATCACCGCTCAACGGCAACTATTCTCACCTGATACGCTCACTCAAGCCAACCCAGAACGGCAAAGTCGGCAAGTTTCAAACATTCATCACTGCAAGACACTCACCGTCAAACCGATCGTGACGTTTGAGATAAACGTGGGTTCGCCACCCTCGTTCACTCCGCGCTACGGCACCCGGCCCGCCCCCTACGCGTCCCGCCGGACCAGGCCCGCTCCCCCGGACGCACTTCGCCTTCCGCCCGCCCGCCACTGGTCTGAACCAGTAGACCAGCGGTCCAGACCACTACCTTGGTCTGGACCACCTCGGACGCCGCCGCGTCAGGCCCGCCGCCGAAAACGCAGCCGGCCGCCCGTCCTCCGGCGGAAAACGGCACCCGCGACCGGACCCGGCGGCGAAAACTTCAGAAACAAACCGGCGTCTTCGATATTTCTCCCAGCCGACATATCCCCGAACGCCTTCGGCAACCGTCCCGAAAACATCCCGCCATGCGGTCTTCCGCCCGCGATTCACATGCCGGAAACGGAGCGTGAATATTCACGTTCCGTTTCGCGGAACCGCGAACACCGTTGCCGCTTCAGTCGTTCAGCCCAGCGCGGCGAACTCCGCGAAATCGCCGCCTTCACTCTCCTGGCGCATTGCCTTGCCTAATCTCGGCCGATTCTTTTCTTTCCGCAGCCGAGCCCGGCGCGCCCGCGGCCGATGTGCCGGTGCGGCGGAACCGGCTGCGCTACGCTGTGCCCCGCGGTATTCCAGTGAGGTCGACCGGGGAGGGCTGCGCCCAGCGCGGCCCTCCCTCGCCGCTGCCCGCGAAAAACCGTTTCCTTCCTCGCCGGCCGTTTTTCGGCGGTCCGCGAAACCCCTGCGAAAAAGAGGAGGAGTGCATGACGAACTCGACGCCGGACGCGCCGCGCGACGTCGGCGGCACGCATCGGCGGGCCGGCACCGAGGGGATCTGTCCCGAGGAAGGCACCGCAATACCGCAACATCCGAGAGAACGTGCGCTCCGTTTAATCGAGGAGAACTTCCCCCGGCGGCTCTCCGCGAGCGCCGGGCGGGAACGGTTCGCCCCGAATGTCCTTGTCCATTGTGGAGGCGAGGACACCGGCCAGGCCGCCGCGCACCGAGGCGGCGCCACCACCACTGCCAGGGGAGAACAGGCCAGATGACCATCCTCGACCACCCCGCGCCGCTCACCGGCCCCGCCGTCTACTGCGATCTGCCCGGCCCGCGTTCGGCCGAGTACCTCGCCCGGCAGGACCGCCGCGAGCCGGTCCCCCGCGGCGGCCCGCGGCGGCTGCCGATCGCGATCACCGAGGGTTCGGGCAGTTTCGTGCGCGACGCCGACGGCAACGTCTTCATCGACTTCCTCGCCGGGGCGGGCGTGCTCTCCCTCGGGCACAACCATCCCGAGCTGGTCGCGGCCATGACCGCGCAGCTGAGCAAGCTGACCCACGCGCTCGACTTCGCGACCCCGGTCAAGGACGAGTTCTCCGAAGCCCAGCTCGCGATGCTGCCCGAGGCGCTGCGCTCGCGGATGAAGCTGCACTTCTGCGGCCCCGCCGGGACCAACGCGGTCGAAGCCGCGCTCAAGCTGTGCAAGACGGCGACCGGACGCGGCGGCGTCGTGTCGTTCCAGGGCCGGTTCCACGGCAGCGCGCACGCCGCGCTAGGCCTGACCGGCCACCAGCGTCCAGTCGCGAATCGCTTGTCCGGCACGCAATACGTCCCGTACTCCTCGTGTCCCCGCTGCCCGGCCGGGCACGATCCGGACACCTGCGCGGCGACCTGCCCGGACCTGCTCGAACGATCCCTGCACGACCCCGACGGCGATCTCCCGCTGCCCGCGGCGGTGGTGCTCGAACTGGTCCAGGGCGAGGGCGGCGTGGTCCCGGCGCGGGCGGATTTCGTGCACCGGGTCCGCGAGCTGACCCGGGAGCTGGGCATCCCGCTGATCGTCGACGAACTGCAGACCGGCTGCGGCCGGACCGGGACCTGGTTCGCCTTCGAGCGCTACGGCATCGAACCCGACGTGATCGTCGCGGCCAAGGCGCTGAGCGGAATCGGCTCGCCGGTCTCGCTGATCATTTACGACGAGCGCCTCGACACCTGGGCCCCGCGCACGCACACCGGCGCCTTCCGCGGCAATCAGCTCGCCTTCGCCGCGGGAGCCCGGGCGATCGAGGTCGTGAACCGCGACAGCGTGCTGGACAACGTCGTCGAACGCGGATACCAGTTCGAGGAGCTGTTGTCCCCGCTGGCCAGCCACCCGTGGGTGACCGACGTGCGCGGCACCGGGCTGATGTGGGGCATCGAGCTGACCGACCCGCGCACTGGCGCGCCCGCGTCGGAACTCGCGCTGGCCGTGCAGAACCACGCCTTGCGCCGCGGGCTCATCCTCGAACTGGGCGGACGCGGCGACAGCGTCGTGCGGTTGCTGCCGCCGCTCAACGTCACCGCGGACGTCGTGCGCACGGCCGCCGGGATTCTGCTGGCCTCGCTCGACACGGCGACTCGCGAGGCTCGCTGACCGCCGGCTGCGCCACTGCTCTCGTTCCAGCGCGCGGTGGCGCAGTCGGCCAGGAAATCGTTGGCACAGAGAAGAAACCGTCTCCAGCTAACGCGGACTAGCCACGCGGGCAGCGCCGCCTACCCGGTCAGAAGCTGAACCACTGCGAGGACACCAGCACCAGTCCCAGCGAGCACACCGCGACCACCACCAGCCCGAGCGCGGCCACCACCAACGGCCGCCACCCGCTGCGGGCCATCTGGCGCAGGTCGAAGTTCAGGCCGACCCCGGCGAAGCACAGCAGGAACGCCCACTTGGACAGGTTCCCCAGATTCGCGACCTCGGCTTTGGTGAACACATGCGCGGTCGCCAGCGCGGACACCGCGATGAACCCCAGCACGAACTTCGGGAAGGTGCGCCACACGAAGCCCGCACGCCCCTTCACCCCACCGGCGACCGCCTTGCCACCGCGAGTCGACCAGTACGCCGCATATCCCAGAACAACGAGACCGATCAACGCGTTTCGCGTGCTCTTCACCGCGACCGCAACGTCCTGCGCGCGCGGCGAATATGCCGCGCCCGTCGCAGTCGTCTCGGCAGTGTTGTCCACCGCGAGCCCCGCCCAGAGACCGAATTCGGTGTCGGTCAGGTTCAGCGCGTGCCCGATCGCCGGGAAGGTGAACAGCGCGACCGCACCCAGCGC
Source organism: Amycolatopsis sp. NPDC003676 (assembly GCF_053587275.1). NCBI lineage: Bacteria > Bacillati > Actinomycetota > Actinomycetes > Pseudonocardiales > Pseudonocardiaceae > Amycolatopsis > Amycolatopsis sp. NPDC003676. Next base: position 67,629 of record NZ_JBSFNS010000028.1, on the reverse strand, counting down.
GAGAATCGCCGCGATGGCGTAACCGGAATCCTCGTCGTCAGCGTCGATCGACCCACGCCCGGCGATGATGGCCGACACACCACAGATCGACGTACCGATCGCGAGCAGCGAAGACAGCTTCCCGCCGAGGCCGAAAGCCTTGCCCACCACCAGGATCACCGTCGTCGCCACGGCCATGTCGACCAGGATGAGCCCCAGGCTGAACCCGCCGAGTTTGGCCAGGTCGCCCAGCACGAACCGGGCGCCGAGCAGGACGATGCCGGTCTTCAGCCAGAACTCGTAGGTCCCGACGCCGGGCCGGAACAGCGCGGGGATGCCGATCGTGTTGCGGATGACCAGTCCGAGGACGATCGCCCACAGCACGTATTCGATGTCCGGCAGCGCGGTCCCGGTCGCGTGGCCGAGGCTGCGCAGCCCGTTCTGCGCCAGTGTTCCGACAACGCCGACCGCTGCTAACAGCAGAAGCCCCGGCAGATATCTCACGACCGCGGGCACTGCGCGGCGGCCTTCCAGCGCGGCGGTCATTTGACGAGGAACGGGATCGTCGGCAGCACGCCGAACGCGGCCAACGCCACCAGAACGGCCGCGACCAGCACCGCGGCCCAGTCGGCACTGATCCGCGCAGCGCCTCGCGGCTTCGCATCGGGACTCATGACCGCAGGACTGTAGGCGGACCGGCCGCGCCAGTCCGCCGCGTCCACCAGCTGAGAATCCTCCTTTGTGGACACTGGCGGAACAACACCGCCCAGCCGCCCACATCCTGAGCAATGGTGCGGCGCGCCCCGGATTCCGGCTACCTCTGGCACAACCGAATCGAGGGGGCCGTGTCCGCATGAGTTCACCGAAAACCTTGCATCTCGCCGTCGAACTCGACAGCGCCGGAGCACATCCAGGAGCCGATCCGCACGCGCTGGCGGACGTCGTCGCCGACGCCGAGCGGGCCGGGTTCACGTTCGCCACCTTCGACGACGCGCCCGTCCCGCCCGCTGGCGGATTCCGGGTCGAGGCCACCGTCCGCGCGGCCTATTCCGCGACCTTGACGTCCAGGATCGGGCTGGCCCCGACGTCGCACGTGCTGACCGCCGAACCGTTCCACCTGGCCGCCCAGCTGGCGAGCCTCGACCACGCCACACACGGCCGCGCCGCCTGGATCGTCGGCACCGGGTCCGCTCCCGAAGCCCTCGCGACAGTCGGCCGCGCGCACCCGGACGACCTCCGCCAGGAGGTGGCCGACGTCGTCGAAACCGTCCGGCGGCTGTGGGATTCGTGGGAGGACGACGCGGTCATCAAGGACCTCGCCACCGGCCGTTACCTGGACCCGGACAAGGTCCACCACGTGGACTTCGTCGGGGAAACGTTCTCCGTCAAAGGCCCGCTGATCACCCCGCGCCCGCCGCAGGGCAGCCTCGTCGTGCTGGCCGCCGAGGAGTTCGCCGACGTCGTCCACCCGGACATCGTGCTCACCGACAATCTTCGCCACCGCGACCGAATCGCTCCCCTGGTGTTCGGCGAGCTGGAAGTCCGCTTCGCCTCGACCGAGCCGTCGCCGAACGGCCGCACCCGCTACACCGGTTCCCCCGCCGGTCTGGTCACGTTGCTGGAGCAGCTCGATCTCGACGGCGTGCGCCTGCACCCCGGCGCGGACGACCTGCCCGCGCTGAGCCAGGAAGTACTCCCGGAACTGCACCGGCGAGGCCTGCTCAATCCACCGGGACCGGGCGCGACACTCCGTACGACGCTGGGACTCCCGCGTCCCGAGAACCGATTCGCCGTGTCGTCGAAGGGAATCGCATGACCGCGCAGCTGCACCTCGGGGTCTTCTACACCGGCGTCGGACCGCAGTTCCTGTGGGACGACCCTTCGAACGCCGACCACACCGAGATCGAGACGTATGTGTCGGTGGCCCGGACCTTGGAACGCGGGCTGTTCGACGCGTTCTTCCTCGGCGAAGGCTTGCGGGTCCGGGAGAATCGCGGCCGTGTGCACGCGCTCGACGTCGCCGGCCGTCCGGACGCGATCACCCAGCTCAGCGCGCTCGCCGGGGCCACCACGAAGATCGGGCTGGTCGCCACGCAGAACACCACCTACAACTACCCCGCCGACCTCGCCCGTCGCCTCGCCTCGCTCGACTACGTCTCCGGCGGGCGCGCGGGGTGGAACATCGTCACCACGGACAACGCCTGGACCGGGGCCAACTTCCGGCACGGCGGCTGGCTGGCGCACGAACGCCGCTACGAGCGCGCGACCCAGTTCGTCGAGGCGGCGAAAGCCTTGTGGGCCGGGCCGGTCGAGACGGACACCGACCTGGTGCGGCTGCGCGCCGCACCGACGCTCCCGCCTGCCCGTCCGGTTTTGTTCCAGGCAGGCGACTCCCCCGGCGGCCGGGAATTGGCCGCGCGCCACGCCGACGTCGTCTTCTCCGCGAACACCGCCTACGACAAAGCGGCGGCGTACGCGGCCGACCTGCGCACCCGATTGGCACGCCACGGCAGGCCCGCTGACGCGGTACGAATCCTGCCTGGCGCGTCAGTCGTCCTCGGTGATACGCCAACCGACGCCGCTGAACGCGCAGAGGACATCCGCCGCCGCCAGATCAACCCGCAGCGCGCCATCGCGTTCCTCGAACAGTATTGGGGCCAGGACCTGTCGGCGTTCGATCCGCACGGACCGCTGCCGGACATCGAACCGGCCGAAGGCGAACTGGACCCGTCGCGCGGCACGATTTCGATCGAGCACCGCACCGGCAAGCTCGAACGCATCCAGCAGTGGCGCGAGCTCGCCGAAGCGAAGAACCTGTCGATCCACCAACTCGTGCTGGAGGTCGAACCGCGGCACCACTCGTTCGTCGGCACGCCGGCGCAGGTCGCCGACGAATGGGCGCGCTACGCGGCCGACCGCGTGGTCGACGGGTTCAACCTCAGCCCGCACCTCGTGCCCGGATCGATCGACGAGGTGGTCGACCGGCTCGTGCCGGAACTGCAGGACCGCGGCGTCTACCGCACCGAATACACCGGCACGACCCTGCGCGAACACCTGGAGCTGCCGTGAGGTTCCTGCTGATCACCCTGATCACGCACACCCCCGACCCGGTCACCGGGGAACTGGCCGCACCCGACGCCCGGCTGCGCGAAGTGGTCGAAAACGCCGAGCTCGCCGAGGAACTGGGCTTCGACGGCTACGGCGTCGGCGAACGGCACGAGCGGCCGTTCCTGTCGTCGTCCCCGCCGGTGGTGCTCAGCCACATCGCCGCGCGGACCCGCCGAATCCGGCTGTTCACCGCGGTCACGACACTCAGCCTGCTCGACCCGGTGCGCGCGTTCGAGGACTATTCGATGCTGGACAACCTTTCCGGCGGACGCCTCGAACTCATCATCGGCAAGGGCAACGGCTCCGCCCAGCGCGAACTGTTCGACGTCACGCCCGAGGACCAGTGGGACCGCAACGCCGAGGGCTACGAGCTGTTCCGCAAGCTGTGGCAGGCGGACCGGGTCACGTGGTCCGGGCGGTTCCGTCCGCCGCTCACCGCCGCGGAGGTGTGGCCGCGTCCGCTGCAGCAGCCGATCCGGATCTGGCACGGCAGCGCGACGAGCCGCGAATCCGTTGAGCTGGCGGCGAAACACGGGGATCCGCTGTTCTCCGCGAATGTGACCAACCCGATCGAACCGTACGCCGAGCTGATCCGGCACTACCGGGAACGCTGGACCTTCCACGGCCGCGATCCGCTTCAGGCGGTGGTGGGGGCGGGCACAGCCGGGTTCCATCTGGCGAGCCGGTCGCAGGACGCGCTGGAGGCGTACCGGCCGATCTTCGAATCCCGGCTGGCACTGCAGCGCAAACTCGGCCAGGAGGTGGTTTTCCCGACGCTGGAGGACTTCGCCGAGCGCAGCTCCGCACTGATCGGCAGCCCTGCTCAGGTCACCGAGAAGGTGTTGAGATACCACGAACAGTTCGGCCACGGCGTGACGCATCTGTCCGCCGACCGGGACGGCCGGACACCGCAAGCGCATCGGGCGGCGCTGGAGCTTTTCCAGGCCGAGGTGGCGCCGGCGTTGCGGCGGGCGATAGCTGGACCGGCCTGGCCGTCGAGCTAGTACCGCTGGCCCGGCTCCAGCAACAACACCGCCAACGCATCCGCACATCGTCGCGCTCGGGAAAGGAACCACGGCAACCGGTCATCCGTCAACGTGTCCGAAGTGGACCGAAGCGCCAACGCCGCGTGCACGTGCCCGGAAGCACGCAGGACCGGCACCGCGATCGTCCGGACGCCGAACGCCGACTCCCCGTCGTTCAGCGCGTAACCCGCCTCCTGGACGCGGTCCAGTTCGGCGCGCAGGTCGGCTTTGTGCGTGATGGTGCGCGCGGTGTACGCCGTCAGCGGCGGCAGCGCGTCCAGGTCGTCCTCGCCCGGCGGGGCCCACGCGAGCAGGACCTTGCCCAGCGCCGTCGAGTGCAGCGGGCGGCGCAAGCCGAGCCCGGCGGTGAGGGCGACGCTCGTGCCGGCCAGGATCACCGCGTCGGTACCGCTGCGGATGGCCAGGTCGGCGGCAGTTCCGGTGGCCTTGGCGACCTCGGCGAGTTCGTCCGCGGCAAGGTGGATTCCGCGCTGGTACAGCGAAAGCTGGCCGAGCTCGGCGACCGCGGGCCCGAGCCGGTAGCGCAGGCTGCCCTCCGCCAGCGCGAGGAACCCCGTCGCCGCCAGGGTTCGGGCGATCCGGTGCGCGGTCGAGACCGAAAGGTTCATCCGCCGCGCCAGTTCGGACACGCCGAGATCGCCCGGGTTGTCCCGGAAGCACTGCAGCATGCCCAAGGCCCGGGTGACCGCCTGCGATCCGGCGGGCACGGCCTCGGCGGCGTTACCGGCTTTGCTCACCATGTGGCAAGTGTCGCACAGGTTCTCCGCACTAGTACCAGTAGTGGCCCACAGATCTCTCATGATGTGGAAATAATTGTCGGCCCGGCACGGCTCGTGCGACGGTTCCGGCCGTCTCCCCTCCTCACCCGCTGGAGCAACTGTGCCCGCCCTGCCGGAAATCTGGTTCACCCGCTGTCCCGTGCCCACCGCGACCGGGATCGCCGCCGACCGCGGCGAGCTGGCCCGCGAATTCGCACCGGACGGCATCCGCGTGCGCGCGCTGCAAGATCTGCCCGCCGGCCAGCGGGACGCGCATTTCACCCACGAGCTGCCCGGCCTGTTCCGCGAGGGCGGCAACGTGCCGGCGCTGTGGGCCCGCTCGCGCGGCGTCGAAACCCGGCTGATCGCGTTGACGTGGATCGAAGAACGCCAGAACATCCTGGTTCGCGCGGACAGCCCGGTCGCCGAACCCGCGCAGCTGCGCGGACTCCGGCTCGCCGTGCCCCGTCACGAAATCGCGATCGACTTCTGGCGGGCGATGGCGTTGCACGGACACGCCGGGGCGCTGTCGCTCGCCGGGCTCACCCTCGCCGACGCCGACCTGGTCGACGTGCCCGGTTCCCCGATCGGCCAGTGGGAAGGCGAGCTGGCCGCGTTGCGGGACGGCCTCGTGGACGCCGTTTACGTCAAGGGCGCGGTCGCCGTCGAAACCGCGCGCCGGTTCGGAGCCAAGGTCGCGATCGACCTCGACGCCGCGCCCGATCGCCGCGCGCGGGTCAACAACGGCACGCCGCGACCGGTGACCGTCCACCAGCGGCTGCTCGACGAGCACCCGGGCGTGGTGGCTCGATTCCTGGCGCTGCTGCTGGAATCCGCCGAGTGGGCCGCTGACCGGCCAGAGGACGTCGCTCGGATACTGCGCGCCGAAACCGGCGCGGGCGTCGAAGGCGTCACCGGCGCCTACCGTCCCGAAACCGCCGCGAACCTCGGGCTTTCGCTGTCCGACGAGCGGCTGTCCTTGCTCGAACGCCAAGAGCTTTTCCTGAGGCAGCAAGGGTTTCTCGAAAGCCCGGTGGACGTGTCCGCCTGGGCCGCCCCCGAACCGCTGCTCGCCGCCCGCGCGCTCGTCGACCAGCGCGCGACCCCGCTCGTATCCCCGATCTCCCCCGGAGCCCGACCATGAGAATCCGTTCCCTCGCCCTGGCCGCCGCCGCGGTCCTGGCCTTCGCCGGAGTCGCAGCCTGCTCGTCGAGCGCGGCCGACGCTGGCACCGTGAAGGTCCGCATCCCCGACGACAGCAACTCCGGACTGCTCGCCGTGGGCCGCAAAGACGGCTCGCTCGCCGCCGCGCTCGCGAAAGTGCACGCCTCGGTCGAATGGACCGGCACCGCCGGAGCGTTCGCTCCCGCCGCACAACAGCTCGACGCGAACGCACTCGACTTCGCGTCCGGTTCGATCACTTCGGCGACCGCGGCGCTCGCGCAGAATCCCGGCTTCAAACTGTTTTCCGCCACCCAGCCGGACAAACTCGGCGAAGGCATTCGCGTCAAGAACGGCTCGCCGATCACGAATGTGCGGGATCTGGTCGGCAAGAAGGTCGCGGTCTGGCACGGCGGGACGAGCGAATACCTGTTGCTGCAGGCGTTGCGGCAGGCCAATGTGCCGATCGATTCGGTTCAGCGGGTGTATCTGCAGCCCGGACAGGTCGCGCCGCTGTTCGCGTCCGGCCAGGTCGACGCGTGGTCGACGTGGGCCCAGTTCTCGGTCCCGCGCCTGGCCGACGGGGGTTCCCGCTTCCTCGTGACCGGCGGCCAGGTCGGTTCGGAAAACTACGCGGTCTGGGCAGTGCGCACCGGATTCGCCGATCAGCACCCCGAAGTCGTGCGCGCACTGTACGACTATCTGCGCGCCGCCGGACAGCGTCAGCAGCAGGACCCGGGCGCGTTCCTGAACGTCAAAACCACTTCGGGACCGGAAGCGCTTTCCCCGGCGCAGAAAACCGTCGCGGAGTCGATCAACAAAGCGCTTTCGCCGACCGCCCCGATCGGCGCACCGGAACTCGACCGCTTCCACAACGTCGCCCGATTCTTCGCCGATCAGCACATCACCAACGGTTTCTTCGACGTCAAGCCGTACGTCATCGACGTGACCTCCTTGCCCGGGAGCCCGAAGTGAGCACGGCGACCGAATTCTCCGTCGCGTCGAAGGCCGAGCTCGTCGTACCGGACGCTCCCGCGCCGCGCACCCGGAGGCGCGGACTCCGGCTCGCCCTGCGCGTCGTCGGCCCGCTGGTGCTGCTGCTCGCCTGGATCACCGGCTCAGCCACCGGCGTGCTCAGCCCGACGTTGCTCGCCTCCCCCGGTCAAGTAGTGGCCGCCGTGGGCGAACTGTGGACCAGCGGGCAACTCGGCGACGCGCTGGAAGTCTCGCTCGCCCGCGCCGGAGCCGGGCTGGCCATCGGCGTGCTGGCTGGCCTCTCGCTCGGGGTCCTGACCGGATTTTCCCGGCTGGGCGAGGAATTGCTCGACTCGTCCGTGCAGTTGCTGCGGACTGTCCCGTTCCTTTCGCTGGTCCCGTTGTTCATGGTGTGGTTCGGGATCGGCGAAACCGCGCGGGTCGTGCTGATCGCGGTGGCGACGAGCTTCCCCATGTATGTCTCCGCTTCCGGCGGAGTCCGCAACGCCGACCGCGGCCTTCTCGAAGCGATGCGGACGTTCGGAATGGGCCGGCTGGCTCTCGTGCGGGAAGTCGTGCTGCCGGGCGCGTTGCCGTCGCTGCTGTCCGGGCTGCGGTTGTCGATGACGCTCAGCGTGATCGCGCTCATCGCCGCCGAGGAGATCAACTCGACGGCGGGCATCGGTTACCTGATGTCGACCGCGCAGGAGTATTCGCGCACGGACGTGCTCACCGTGTGCATCCTGATCTACGCCGTGATCGGCCTGCTCGCCGACGGCGCGGTCCGGCTGCTGGAACGGCTGGTCATGCCGTGGCGCACCGTCGGACGGGGTGCCCGGTGAACGCGGCGGCCGTGCACCTGCGCGGGCTCGAGCGGCGGTTCGGCGACCGCGCGGTGCTGGACAGCCTCGACCTCGACATTCGCCGCGGCGAGTTCTTCGCGCTGCTGGGCGCCAGCGGCAGCGGGAAAACGACCCTGCTCCGGTTGCTGGCCGGTCTAGACCGCCCCGACAGCGGCACAGTCCTGGTACCCCAGGTCCGCACGGTGGTATTTCAGGAGCCCCGGTTGGTGCCGTCGAAAAGCGTGCTGGCGAACGTCACCGTCGGAATGCCGCGTGGCAGCGCCACCCGCCGGACCGGGCTGGACGCGCTCACCGAAGTCGGTCTCGCCGACCACGCCGACGCCTGGCCCGCCACCCTGTCCGGCGGCGAGGCCCAGCGAGTCGCACTGGCGCGCGCCCTCGTCCGCGAACCCGAACTGCTGCTGCTCGACGAGCCGTTCGCCGCTCTCGACGCCCTGACCCGGCTGCGGATGCAAGACCTCGTCGAACGCCTGTGCCGCGTGCACCGGCCGGCTGTCCTGCTGGTCACCCACGACGTCGACGAAGCCATCCGGCTCGCCGACCGCATCGGCGTCCTGCGCGAAGGACGGCTGATCACTGACGAACGTGTCGGCCTGGACCGGCCTCGCGATCCGGCCGATCCCGCGTTCGCCGCGCTTCGTTCCCGCTTGCTCGCCGATCTCGGCGTGCACACCCTTGAGGAGACCTCCCCATGACCGTCCACATCGGAGTCCACCCGCACAACCCGTCCCTCTACCACCTCTCCCGCCTCGGCTTCCTCGAACAACTGCTGCGGCCGCTCGGCGAAGACGTGGAATGGCACCGAATCGGCGGCCTCGACACCGCGGCCGCGCTCGCCGACGGGCGGATCGACTTCGGCGGCACCGGGTCGACCCCGCCGCTGTCCGCGCAGGCCGACGGCCACGACCTCGTCTACGCCGCCGTCTCCGCGCCACGGCCAGGCCACGGCGCACTCCTGGTGCGCGACGACATTCAGGCGGCGGACCTGAAGGGTCAGACCGTCGACCTCGCGATCGGCTCATGGCAGACCCACTTCGTCAGCAAGCTCCTGAGCAGCCACGGACTCGACTACGGACGGGACATCACCGCGCGCCGAGCCGGACCGTCCTCCGCCGAAGACCTTCGCGAAGGGCGCGTCAAAGCATGGGTCGCCCAAGGCGCGGAGCTGTTCGCCGCCCGTCGCGCCGGCAAGGTGCGCACGCTCGTCGAAGCCGGGGACGTGATCGCCGACCGGTCGGTGTTCTTCACCCGCCGCGACGTCGCCGACACTCGGCCCGAACTCGTCGGCGCCATCGTGGAAGCCCTGCAGCAGGCCGACGACTGGACTGCCGCGAACCTCATCGAAGCAGCGGACTTCGCCGCCGCCGAGCAAGGCGGCGACGCCGAGGATTGGCATGCCGCGCTGGCGGTGCTGCCCTGGCGACTCGAGCCGGTGAGCGACGTCTTCCTCGCCGAGCAGCAGGAAGCCGCCGACATCCTGGCGGACGCCGGATTCCTGGCGCGGCCGATCAAGGTCGCCCAGATCCGGCACCCGGGCCTGGACCAAGCCGTCGCGGCGGCGCTCGGCGTGGAGGGCTGAAATCGTGACCGAAATCCTCTGGTATCTCATCCCCCGCGAAGGCGCCTATCCCTGGGAACCCGAAGGACGCCGCCAAGTCGACCTGGCCTACCTCCAGCAGCTCGGTACCGCGGTCGACCGAATCGGCTTCGACGGCGCACTGTTCGCCACCGATCTATATGACGTGTGGCCGCTCGCCAGCGCACTCGCCGCGGTCACCCGGCCGTCTTTCAAGCCGTTGCTCGCCGTGCACCCCGGCCTGATTTCCCCGACCCAGCTGGCGAAAATGGCGTTGACCTTCGAGCAGCTCTTCGGCCGGGACCGCCTGCGTTTCAACGTGGTCAACGGCTCCACGCCCGCGCTGCGGCAAGCCGGTCTGCAGCTCGAACACGACGAGCGATACGCCCTCAGCGCCGAATACTGGTCGCTGGTCAAACGCCTCACCGCCGGGGAAACGTTCGACCACAAAGGACAGTTCTACGAGCTGACCGGCGCCGGACAGGGACTGAGCGAACTGGTCCCGGACGGCGGCGCGCACGTCCCGCTGTGGTTCGGCGGCTCCTCCCCCGCGGGTATCGAAATGGCCGCCGAGCACGTCGACGTGTACCTGACCTGGGGCGAACCTCCGCACCTGCTCAAGGAAAAGCTGGAACGAGTCCGCGAACGAGCCGCCGCGCACGGCCGCGAACTCCGGCTCGGCCTGCGGTTGCACCTGATCGTCCGGGACACCGAGGAAGAAGCGTGGGCCGCCGCCGACCGCCTCCTCGACGTGACGAGCAACAGCACGTACGAACGCATGCTCGGCGACGCGGCGGCCAATGACGGCGAGGGCTGGCGACGGCAATTCCGTCAGCACGGCGGCGTCGTCCCGGCCCGCGCGCGAGAGCTCGAAGAGCACCCGAACCTGTGGCCTGGCATGGGTTTGTTCCGTCCGGGGCCGGGCACCGCCGTGGTCGGCAGCACGGAACAGGTGCTGGAGCGGCTGGCGGAATTCCGGGATCTCGGCGTCGACGTATTCATTCTGTCCGGCAATCCGTTGCTGGAAGAGGCTTACCGGGTGGGGGAAACGATTCTTCCGGCGTTGCGCGGATGAACGCTCTGCTGGATGCCGCCCGCGACCTCGACCTGCCCCGCCTGCGAGCCCGCCTGCACGCGACGCCCGAGGCAGGGCTCCACCTGCCCCGGACCCAAGAAACCGTCCTCGCCGCCCTCGACGGCCTGCCCGTCGAAATACACACCGGCCGCGCGCTGAGTTCAGTCGTGGGCGTCGTGCGCGGAGCGACCCCCGGCCCCACCGTGCTGCTCCGCGCCGACCTCGACGCGTTGCCGTTCCCCGATGGACCCCGGCATGCCTGCGGCCACGACCAGCACGCGGCGATGCTGGTCGGCGCGGCACAGCTGCTGTCCGCCCGCCGGGACCGGCTGGCCGGCGACGTCCTGCTCATGTTCCAGCCCGGCGAGGAGGGCCACGACGGAGCGCGCCACATGCTTGAAGAAGGCCTCCTGGACGCGACCGGCTCCACCCCGATCGCCGCCTACGCCCTGCACTCGGCCGCGTCGTCGCCGCTTGGTGCCTTCAGCAACACCGCAGGTCCAGCGCTGGCCGCGTCCGGCAGCGTGACGATCACCTTGCGCGGCCGGGGCGGGCACGGGGCCTGGCCGCATCGCGCCGCCGATCCGGTGCCGGCGGCCGGTGCGCTGATCACCGCACTGTATGCGGTGGTCAACCGGGAGTTCGACGTCCAGGAGCCCGTGGTCCTGACCGTCGGCAGCGTCCATGCCGGGACGCAGGCGACGATCATCCCTGCTGAGGCCCGGCTGGACGCGACGCTCCGGGCGATGTCCGACGCAACACTCGACCGGCTCGCCGCCGCGGTGGACCGCGCTGCGCAAGGGGTGGCGCACACACACGGAATCCGCGCCGAAACCGCCTATCAGCCTGGCTATCCGGCGACGGTGAACCACGTCGGTGAAGCGGATTTCGTGCGCGACACCGTGCACGACGTCTTCGGCCCGGACCGGTTCGTCCGCACCGCTAAACCCGCTCTGGTGTCGGATGACATCGGCCGGATCCTGGCCGCCGTCCCCGGCGTGATGACCAGCGTCGGAGCGTGCCCGCCCGGCCGGGATCCGGCGACCGCACCGGGAAATCACGCGCCGGACGCCGAGTTCGACGACGCCGTTCTCCCCGACGGCGCGGCGCTCCTGGCCGAACTCGCGCAACGGCGGCTCGGATATTCGCTGGACAGGGCTCGCGGCGGCGCGCAAGATCAAGAGACGTGACCGATTTCGCCGCTTTGCCGCTCGCCGATGCCCAGCTGTCCGAAGCCCAAGCCGCCGACGCCGCCGAACTCCTTGTGCTGCAACGGTGCTGCTGGGTCCCGCAGGCGATCGTCAACGACACCTTCGACGTGCCCGCGCTGCACGAGGACCTGGACACCGTGCGCGGCTGGATCGCGTCCACTCGCGTGTGGACGGTCCGGATCGGCGGACGGCTCGTCGCCGCCGTTCGCGCGCATCTCGAGGAGGACCGCTGGGAAATCGGACGCCTGATGGTCGCGCCCGATCTCGCCGGACAGGGCGTCGGCCGGTGGCTGCTGAGCTACGCCGAGCGGCAGGCCCCGCCGGAGGCGACCAGCCTGGTCCTCTACACCGGATCGGGCAGCGAACGGAACCTGACGATGTACCGGCGCGCCGGCTATCAGGTCGCCGTACCGCCCGCGAACACGCTCGGGAAGCACATTAACGGGGCGGTTTACCTGACGAAAGCCCGCTAGCGCTTTCCTTTGCGGAGCAACGCGAACGCTCCCACGCAGATCAGGGCGATCGCGTCCGCCCCGATCGCGAGGCGGATGGCGTCCAGCAAGCTGCGGTTAGCCATGTGGCCGGGTCTTGAAGTACGTGAGGGGAACCCTGAGAATCTGATTCCCTCAGGGTTCCCCTCACGTACCACTACCCGGCTTCCGCTCCCGGGTCCGGGACCCACGGCGACGTGCGCTCAGCGGCCGGGAACCCGCGCCGTCGTGCGAGCAGGACGACCGCCAGCACCGGTGCCATCAGCACCAGCACGGTCCAGGGGAACGAACCGCTGCCAGCGACGTCGAGCAGCACCCCGCCGACAACGCCGCCACCCGCCATCGCCGCGTTCCACAGCGTCACGAGCATCGCTTGGACCGTGTCCGCGGACTCGCCGCCCGCGTCCCCGGCCGCGGTCTGCAGCAAGGTCGGCACCCCGCCCCAGCCGAGACCCCACAGCGCGGCGGCCACGTACACCAGCGCAGGTTCGGTCGCGAGCAGCGCCGCGGCGACCGCGACCAGCAGCGCGCTGACGACAGTCAGCAACCGCAGCCGCCGGTGGATCTGCGCGCCGACGATCCAGATGCTCGCGATCGAGGCGAGGCCGAACGTCAGCAGGACCAGGTCGGTCTCGCCGCCCATGCCGAGGCCGGTGAGGAAGGTGGCGAGGTAGGCGTACAGCACAGTGTGCGCCAGCACGAACACCAGCGTGACGAACAGGACCGCCGCGACTCCGGGGATACGCAGCGCGGGCAGCATCTTCGGACGCGCTCCCGCGGCTTGACCGGGGAAGTCGGGCACCGCCGCGCCGATCCAGGCCAGCAGCACCAGCGTGAGCACGGTCATGGCGAGGAACGCGGTACGCCAGCCGGCGAGCTGGCCGACGAACGTCCCCGCCGGCACGCCGAGGCACAGCGCGACTGGGATACCAGCCATGGCGATTGCAATGGCACGACCCTGCTGAGCAGGAGCGACCAAGCGTCGGGCGTAACCGGCCAGCAGCGCCCACGCGAGACCAGCCGCGACGCCCGCGACGAGCCGCGCCACCATCGTCAGGCTGTACTCCGACGACACGGCCGTGACGGTGTTGGCCACGGCGAATCCGCCCATCGCGGCGAGGAGCAACCGTTTGCGTCGCCAGCCGGCGGTGATGGCGGACAGCGGGATCGCGGTCAGCACGGTGCCCAGCGCGTAGCCGGTGACGGTCTGGCCGGTCGCCGATTCGCTGACGTCGAGCGAGCGGCTCATCGCGGGCAGCAGCCCGGCGGGCAGGGTTTCGGTGAGGCTGGTGATGAACACCGCGGTGGCGAGGGACAGCAGCGCGAAAAGCGGAAGCCGCTGAGTCGGCGCGACGGCGGCTGAGGTGGGGCTCATGCGCCCACTGTGCGGACCGGGTCTTCGGGAATGCTTACGATCGACTGACGGTGACCTGATGGCGCGACGGGAGCAAGGCGATGCGGTTCGGGGTGCTCGGCCCGCTCGCGGTGTGGGACGAGGCAGGCGCGCTGGTCACCGTGCCCGAGGCGAAAGTACGGGCGCTCCTCGCGACCCTGCTGGCGCACGACGGCGGCCCGGTGACCGCGGACCGGCTCATTCAGGACCTCTGGGGCGACCACCCGCCCGGTAAACCGGCCGGTGCGCTGCAGGCCAAGGTGTCGCAGCTGCGCCGGATCGTCGGCCGGGACGGCGTCGAGCGGCAACCGGCGGGCTATCGGCTGCGGATCGAGCATTCCGACGCCGCTCAGTTCCGCGACCTCGTCACCCAGGCTCGCGCGACCGCGGATCCCCGAGCCCGCGCGGAGCGATTCGCCGAGGCGCTGGGTCTGTGGCGCGGCGATGCGTTCGCCGACTTCGCCGACGAGGCGTTCGCGCTGTCACCCGCGCACCGGTTGGCCGAACTCCAGCTGGCCGCAGTGGAAGAGCAGGCTGCGGCGCAGGTCGAAGCTGGCGACTACGCCGCCGCGGACGATCTGACGGACGTCATCGCGCGGAATCCGCTCCGGGAAGGCTTGCGGGCAGCACAGATGCGCGCGCTGTACCTGTGCGGACGGCAGAGCGAGGCCCTTGCTTCCTACGCGGATCTCCGTACCCGGCTCGCCGAGGAGTTGGGCGTCGACCCGAGTCCGGAGCTGCGCGCGCTGTACGAGTCGCTGCTCCGGCAGGACCCTGGGCTGGCCGCCGAACCGCGCGGCAACCTCCCCCTTCCGCTGACGCCGTTGATCGGCCGGGAGGAGGCGCTCAAGCAGCTCGCCGGGCTGTCGGCGCGGATGGTGACGTTGACCGGGCCGGGCGGGGTCGGCAAGTCCCGGCTGGCCTTGGGGCTCGTGAGTGGCTATGCCGGTTCTAACCGGCATAGCCACTCACGAGCCAAGTTTCCCGACGGCTGCTGGCTGGTCGAACTCGCCGCCGTGCGGGGCACCGCCGCCGACCTCGCCGAAACAGTCGCCGCGGTGCTCGGAATCCGCGACTCGATCGACTCCGCCTCCCCGACGCAACGACTCGCCACGGCCCTGCGCGACCGGCGGATGCTGCTCGTCCTGGACAACTGCGAACACGTCGTCGAAGCCGCCGCCGAACTCGTCGAATCGCTCCTGCGCAACACCCGTGACCTGCGCATTCTCACCACCAGCCAGGAACCGCTCGGCCTGCCGGGCGAGTCCGTGTTCGCGGTGGAACCACTGCCGCCCGAGGACGCCGTGCGGCTGTTCACCGAACGCGCCACCGCCTCCGCCCCGGATTTCGCGGGCGATCTCGACGCGATCACCGAAATCTGCCGTCGTCTGGACGGTCTTCCCCTCGCACTGGAACTCGCGGCGACTCGCGTGCGCGGCCTGGGCGTGCAGGAACTCGCCGCCCGGCTCAACGACCGGTTCGCCGTCCTGACCCGAGGATCGCGCGGCGCTCCGGCCCGGCAGCAAACCTTGCGCGCCGTGCTCGACTGGAGCTGGGAACTGCTCAGCGAGCCCGAGCGGACTGTCCTCAGCAGACTGGCCGTCCACCGCGACAGCTTCGATCTCGCCGCCGCCGAAGCCGTGTGCGCGGGAGACGTGCTCGACCTCGTGCCCCGGCTGGTCGACCGGTCGCTGGTCACCGTCCTGAATGGACCGACCGGGGTTCGGTACCGGCTCCTGGAATCCGTTGCCGCCTATGCCGTCGAACGCCTGACGGATCCTGCCGCCACCCGCGCGCGGCACCTGCGCCATTACCTGGAAATCGCCGAGAACGCGCGATTGCACGGCTCCGGGCAACGGACTTGGCTCACCCGGCTGGACGTCGAAGCGGGCAACCTGCGCGCTGCCCTGGACGAAGCGATCGGCCAAGCATCCATCGAAGCGGTACGGCTCGCGAAAGCATTGTCCTGGTGGTGGCTGCTGCGAGGCAGACTCACCGAAGGCCGACGAATGCTGTCAGCCGTTTTACGGGTTGCGGCAACGGATCCGGAGCTCACTGTCCTCAATGGATCGTTCGCCCTGCTGACCGGCGAACAAGCCCCGCCCGATTCCCCGGACGGCGTTCGCGCGTTGTGGTTGCGTGCCTACAGCTTGTTCAGCGTCGGCGACATCACCGCCAGCTGCGAGGTGAACGAGCGCGCCCTCGCGGCTGCCGGAGACGACGAGTGGGGCGTCGCCGCCGCGCTCGGCCTGCGCGCCATGCTCAGCCTGGTCCGCGGAGATCTCGCCGCACTCGGCCGAGACGGTCTGCGCAGCGCCGAACTCTTCCGCCGCCTCGGCGACCGATGGGGCGAGATGCAGACCATCCCGCCGCTGGCCGCACTAGCCGAAATCAAGGGCGACTACGCCGAAGCCGCGCGCCGTCAGCACGACGGACTCACCATCGCGCGCGAACTGGACCTGCAAGCGGAAGTCTCCGCGAGACTGTCCGGCCTCGGCCGCCTGGCCCTGCTCGAACGCGACTGGCCGCGAGCCCGCGACCTGCACGAACAGGCCCTGCGCAGCGCGTCCGACCACGGCTACGCCTACGGCCGGATCCACGCTGAAATGGGCCTCGCACTGGGTGCCCGCCGCTCCGGCGACCTCGACGCCGCCGAACGCCACCTGACCCATATCCGCGACGAATACCGCGACGTGTCCTCAACGGCGGGCGACCACCTGCTGTACGCGGAACTTGGTTTCATCGCCGAACTCCGGGGTGATCTGGCGCAGGCTCGGCAGTATCACCTGCGGGGCTTGGAATACGCGCGGGTGCTTGATGAACCGCGTGCTTTCGCGCTGTCGCTGGAGGGTTTGGCGGGCACTTGCGCGCCGGAGTCCGCCGCATTGCTGCTCGGCGCCGCCGATGCCGCGCGACGGACTGTCGACGCACCGCTTCCGGCCGCCGAGAGGGGTGATGTGGACCGGATTACCGAAGCGGCACAAGCGGTTCTCGGTTCCGGCTTTGCCATCGAGTTCGAGCGTGGTGCGCGGTTGTCTGTCGAGGATGCGGTAAGGATGGTCTCGTGAGCGAGATGTTGTCTGCGGTCCGGGTTGAAGCTTCGAGGGTGACGCTGCGCAAAGCACATCACGGCGATCGCGAGCGACTCATCGAACTGCGAACCGACCCGGACGTCTGGCGGTACCTCGGCGGGCCGCAGCAGCGGGAGGCTGTCGAACAGCGACTCGACGACATCGGCGGCGCAGCGCAAGCAACCCGCCGACCGGGGACTTTCGTCATCGCCGACCGGGCCACCGACCGTCTCCTCGGCACCATCGAACTCGATCGCCGCTCCGCCGAGGAGCCCGGCCATGTCACCGAAACCGGCGAGGAACTGGAACTCAGCTACCTGATGCATCGCGACACCTGGGGCACCGGGCTGGCCTTCGAAGCCGCCGCCGCGATATTGCGCGCCGCCGCAGAAGAGCTTCCCGATCAGCCAGTGCTCGTCGTGACCCAGACCGCCAACAAACGCTCCCTGAACCTTGCCGCCCGGCTGGGTTTCGAGCCGGTCCGCACCTTCCGTCAGTACAACGCCGACCAGACTCTCGCCGCCGTCAGCCTGCACGCGTGTCTACATAGGACTCTTTGAACGGAAGGCCCCGGGCCACCGCTGGCACCCGGGACCTCCTGCCCAAACAGCCCACTATGGACGAACCGCAAGAACCAGCTTCCCCATAGCCTTCCGGTTCTCGATAGCCTCCAACGCCTCCCGAACCTCCGCCAGCGGATAACTCCCGCCCAACGGCGGCACGATCGCCCCGGCCGCCAGTTTCGGCAGCAGCTCCGCCCACTGCCCCTGCAGATACCCCGGCCGCGGCAGCGCATAAGCGCCCCACCCGACGCCCACGACGTCCAAGTTGTTGAGCAGCAACCGGTTCACCTTCACCTCCGGAATCGACCCGCCGGTGAATCCGATGACCAGCATCCGGCCGTCCGCGGCCAGGCAGCGCAGCGAATCGGTGAACCGGTCCCCGCCGACGACGTCTGCGATCACGTCGACCCCGCGGCCGCCGGTCGACGCCTTCACCGCGTCCTTGAAGCCGTCCGCCAGCACGTACGCGTCGGCCCCGGCCGCGACCGCCGCCTCGCCCTTCTCCGGCGTCGACACCACCCCGAGCACCTTGCCCGCGCCGAACGCCTTCGCGACCTGGATGACGGCCGTCCCGACGCCGCCGGCCGCGCCGTGCACCAGGACCGTCTCCCCCGCAGCCATCCGGCCGCGCCGGCACAGTGCGAAATGCGCGGTCAGGTAGTTGAACGGAATCGCCGCCGCCTGTTCGAAGCCCAGATCGTCCGGAATCGGGAACACCGCGTCCGCCGCGCACGCGACCTGCTCTCCGAACCCGCCGAGGAACGGCAGCGCCGCGACCCGGTCCCCGGCTTTGACCGCCGCGCCCTCCGGAGCCTCCGCGACCACCCCGGCGACCTCCGCGCCCGGGATGAACGGCAACTCCGGTTTCACTTGGTACAGCCCGCGCGTCTGCAGTACGTCCGGGAACGACACCCCGGCCGCGTGCACGTCGATCAGCACCTGGTCGGCAGCGCGCGAGGGCGAATCGACCTCGACGACGGAGACGGTCGACGGGCCTTCGAGATCCTTGATGTGTACGGCGTCCATGGTTCCGGACTCTAAAGTCCGCGGCCGCTCAAGTGAAGCAGCCCCCGGCTATCGCCCCGGCACGGTCTTGGAAGACCGGATCTGCCGCAGCAGGGTCTCGACGATCCGGCCGCGCAGCTCCCCGGTCCGCACGATCGCCGACAGCGTCGTCTGCGCCCACGGCTTGTTGATGGGGATCAGCGTGACCCCGTTTCCGCTGGTCGTCGAGGGCGCGAGGGTGTTCGCGATGGCGATCCCGACCCCGGCCCGCACCATCCGCTGCGCGGTCTCGGCGCCATCGGTCGTGTACACGATCCGCGCGTCGATGCCGCTGGTCAGCTCCTCGAACGCGCGGCGCAGGATGCTGCCCTCGCGGAAGAAGATCAGCGGCTCGCCGGACAGGTCGTCGAGGTCGAACGTCTCCGCGCGGGCCAGCGGATGGCTGTCGGGCACGCACAGCACCAGCCGGCCGGTCATCAGGTCGACGTAGTGCAGCCGCTCGTCGTCCGGCGGCTCGCCGGGCAGCGGGACGCGGGTGATCAGGCCGAGGTCGAACGTCCCGTCGAGCACGCCGTCGCGCACGATGTAGGTGCCGCCCTCGGTCACCTCGAACCGGATGTTCGGGTGCCCTTCGTGCATTTCGCGCACCAGATGCGGCAGCACGCGCATGCTGCCGATCGCGACGGTGCCCATGCTCACCGTGCCGATCTTGAGGCCGTCGATCGCGCTGGCCTCCTGCCGCAGCAGGTCCTCGGCCCGGATCGCGGACTTCACGTGCGGCAGGATCCGCTCCGCCGCGTCCGTCGGCCGCACGCCGTGCGCGCCGCGCATGACCAGCACGACGCCGAGGTCCTCTTCGAGCCGCTGCACCTGGTTGGTGATCGTCGGCTGGGACACGCCCAGTTCGTGCGCCGCCTGCCGGAAGGAACCGGTGCGCAGGGCCGCCTCGAGGTAGCGCAACTGCTCGAATCTCACGCTCGGCCCCTAGTCACGCCGGGCAGGCGGCGCCGCTGCCGCCTGTCTCCCGGCCATCGTATGGTCGAGCACCCCCGAACGCTCAGCGCGCGAGGGCGTCGAGGCCGGTCGCGTCGACCGCGCGCGCTCCGCCGTCGATCGCGAGCGTCGCGCCGGTGACGTAGCCCGCGGCTGGGGTCAGCAGGAACGCGATGGCCGCGGCGACCTCGTAGGGCTGGCCGAGCCGTCGCAGCATCGTCTTGCCGCTGAACTGCTCGATCATCGTGCGGGCGTGCGCGCCGGCGAGGAACCGGGGCGACAGGAACAATCCGGGCGCCACGGCGTTGACCCGGATGCCCTCCGGACCGTATTCGTCGGCCAGCTGCCGCACCCAGCCTTCGAGCGCCGCCTTCGCCGGGCCGTATCCCGCCGCGTAGCTCCCGGCGCGGCTGCCGTTGATGCTGGAGACGTACACGACCGCGGAATCCGGCCTGGCCAGCAGCGGCACCAGGTGCTGGGCGGCGAGGAACGCGTGCGTCAGGTTGACCCGGAAGTCCTTTTCCCACTCGGCGAGAGTGAAGTCCGGCAACGGTTTGCGCGTCATCTGGCCGATGACGTCCACGAACCCGTGCAACGGCGGCCCGGCGGCGTATTTGGCCAGCGAACGCGCACCGTCCTCGGTGGACACATCGGCGGCGAACCGGTCCGCGCCGAGTTCCGCAGCCAGTTTCTCCAGCGCGGCCTCGTCCACGTCGACCAGGAGCAGCTCCGCGCCGAGCGAGTCAAGGGTGCGGGCGACGTGCTCACCGATGCCGGCCGCGCCGCCCAGGACGGCGAAGCGCTTGCCGTCGAGCCGGAACAGCTTTTCGTGCCGGACGTCCGGGGCGGCGACGGCGTCGTGAGGATCGTCGAACACGGTTTCAGGCTCCGTTCACGAAGTCGGCGATGATCCGCCAAGTCTGCTCGGGATGGCTGATGTTCGGGGCGTGCCGGTGCGGCACCGGAGCCACGGTCACCGCCGGGGTGAGATCGGCCAGGTGTTTCACCCAGCCCCGTTCGACCAGCGGATCGCCCGCGCAGTCGAACAGCAGGACCGGCGTCGTGACGTCGGCGAACGGCGCCGGGTACGGATCGGCGGGCCGGGCGAATCGCAGCGGTTCCGGCGGAGTCGCGTGCGGGGCGAGCATTCCGGCGTAGTGCCCGGGCGTGGCCGCCCACCGCATGCGGGCGTCGATTTGGTCTTCGATGCCGGGATAGTCGTCGCACAACAGGCGCACCAGCCGGGTCATGTCCTCGCGGGTGCCGTCGTAGCCGGCCAGTTCGGCGCTCGTCGCGCTGCGCCACGGGCCGCCGGTGCCGCTGATCGAGGTGACTGAGGCGATCCGGCCGCGCAGCGCCGGGTCCAGCAGGGCACGCAACGCGATCGAACCGCCGAAGGAGTTGCCGACCAGGTGAACCGGACCGTCGATGCCGAGCTGGTCGAGCAGCGCGTAGACGTGGCGCAGCCGGAACCCGAACGGCGACTGGTCCAGCCGGACGGCCTTGGCCGAACCGCCGAAGCCGAGCAGATCCGGCGCGACGACGCGGTGCGTGCGGCCCGCCAGAGCGGTCACCGCACCCCACGTGACGTCCGAGGACGCGCCCCAGGCACCGTCGTGGAGGAAGACCACAGTGGACTCGTGGCCTTCTCCCCCGGCGAGATAACGGGTTTCGAGGTCGTTGACGACCGTCGTGTGTTCGGTGGTCACAGCGGAAACTGTCTCCTTAGGACGGACGGGTCGGTCACCGGAACTCGTACTGCTCGGGATCGACGGCCTGAGTGGCGCTGATGTAGCGGTGCGCGGACAGCGGCCACATGATGGTCGAGCGGCCTTCCGCGTTCTGGTACCAGCTGTGTGTCTTGGACCAGCCCCACACGCGCAGCGCGCTCGCCTCGCCGACCTCGTCGCGGTACTTGGCGAAAACGTCGCGGCGCAGCGAAAGCGAGGACTTGCCGGTGGACAGCAACTGCTCCACCGCGCTCAGCAAATACACCGACTGGCATTCGATGAACAGCACGAGATTGCCGTGCAGCAACAGGTTCGTGTTCGGGCCGTACATGCAGAACAGATTCGGGAAGTCCGGGACAGTCAGCCCGAGATACGCACAGGCGTCGACACCCCACGTCTCGTGCAGATCCGCCCCGCCGGCGCCGGTGACCTTCATCGGCATCAGGAAATCCGAGGCGTTGAAGCCGGTGCCGAAGACGATGATGTCCGCCGGAACGTAATGGCCGTCCTCGGTGTGGATCCCGCTGCCGTCCACGCGGGCGATGCGTTCGGTGACGAGTTCGACGTGCTCCTGTTTGAGCGTGGCGATCCAGGTCCCGTCGTCGCGGACGATCCGTTTCGCGCCCGGCGGATAGTCCGGGACGATTTTCGCGGCGAGGTCCGGCCGGTCCCGCACCTGGTTCAGCAGATAGTCGGTGAGCAGCTGCCGCAATTGTTCGTTGGCCGCCGACACTGCCTGCTCGGTGGGCGGATAAGCCGGGTCGACCGTCGCGGCGGCAAGCCGTCCGATCGCGCGCGGGAGGAAGATCGAGAACCGGTAATAGGCGCGGTACAACGGAATATCGCGCAACAGCGCCCGTTCCGGTGCCGAGATTTCCTGGCGCAGTTCCGGGGTCGGCTGCAAATACGGCGCGCTGCGCTGGAAAACCGTCAGGGACTCCGCTTCCCGGGCGATCGCCGGGGCCACCTGGACGCCGGTCGCGCCGGTCCCGATGATCGCCACGCGCTTCCCGGCGAGGTCGACGCTGTGGTCCCACTGCGCGGTGTGGAACACCGGGCCGTCGAAGGTGTCGAGGCCGTCGATGCGCGGGATCATCGGCCGGTTCAACTGGCCGACCGCGGACACGAGGACGGAGAATTCCTCGGTCCGCTCGGGTTCGTCCGGCCCGGTCGAAGCGACCGCCCAATGCTGCCGCTCGTCGTCCCAGGCCGCCGAAACGACTTCGGTGCCGAAGCGAATGTGGTCCAGCAGCCCGTTTTCCTCGGCGAACCCGCGCAGATAGGAATGGATGACGTCCTGGCGGCAGAAGTACGACGGCCAGTCGTGCGGGAAGAACGAATACGTGTAAATGTGGCTGTGCACGTCGATCCGGCAGTCCGGGTAGCTGTTCTCGTACCAGGTCCCGCCGACGTCGGCGTTCTTCTCGAAGATCGTGAAGTCCACCCCGGCCTGTTTCATCCGCAGCCCGGCCATCAGCCCGGACAGCCCCGCCCCGACGATCGCCACCCGCATCGGCCGCGCCGAGTCGAGGTCGTCCTTCGTCCACTTAGGAGCGCGCGGATCGGTGCCCGGCGGGACGAACGCGACGCGCAGCAGATCGGCGTCCTCCCCTGCGGAACGGTCGAGCGCCCAAGCCGCGATCGCTTCTAGAACCGCCTCGGACGGCGAACCCGGCCAGTCGGCGACGCTGGCCAGATACGGCTCCAGCGTCGCGAAGCAGAACTCCCGAGCCTCGGCATCCGTCGAGGCGTCGAGGCCGGTGGCGGGCAGCAGATCCGGGTTCGGCCGCCACTGCGGGCGCAGCACGGCCGGGTCGTCGGTCAGGTGCGCGACGAGCATCAGCAACGCGGGAGTCTCCGCGGCCCGCAGCCGGTCGCGCACCTCCTCCGGGGACAGCTGGACTTCAGACAACTCGGGCACCCTTCGGGGTCTCGGCGAGGAATTCGGTCAGCAGGGCGGCCACCGGCGCGGGGTGAGTGAACGCGGCCAGATGCCCGCCCGGCGCGAAGCGCAGCTGAGAGTGCGGGATCGACGCGTGCAGGTTCTCGAGCACCGGACGCGGCGTGCTGACGTCGTCCTCGCCGCCGATGACCAGCGTCGGCACCGACGGCGGCACCGAAAAGTCGCCGACGGCGGTCATGGCTTCGAGGTAAGCGGCGTGGATCTCGGGATCGCCGCTCAGGAACTGTTCCCGGGCTCGGGCACGCAGCGGGTCCGGGCGGTCGCCGAACCAACGCGTCATCGTCGGGTCGGCGAGCGCGGCCAGCCCGCCCGGCGCGCGGGCCGCCTCCGCGCGGTTGTGCGCGCCGGCCCGGGCAGCGTCGTCGTAACGGCCGGTGGTCGCGATGAGCACGGCAGCGTCGAGAAGGGCCGGATGCCGGTGCGCCAAGGCCTGCACGACCATCCCGCCGAGAGAAATGCCGACGGCGACGAACCGATCGATGCGCAGGTGCTGGGCGAGGAGCGCGAGGTCGTCAGCCAGCGCAGCCAAGGAAATCTCGTCCCCGCCGCTGTTTCCGTGGCCGCGAAGATCCGGGAGCACGCAACGGAAACTCTCGCCCAGTTCGGCAGCGAGCGGCTCGAACCACGAACCGTCGAGCGCCAGCGAATGCACCAGCACCACCGCTCGCGGGCCTTGGCCGACGACCCGACAGGACAGCCCGGAGCCGGTCATGCCCGTTCCTCCGCCTGGCGGCGTTCCTCGGCGGCCACGACTTCCTCGCGCAGCCGGGCGGACAGGGTTTCCAGGTGTTTCGCGAATTCCGGCGAGGACGTCCGCATCTCCTGCGTGCGCGGGCGCGGCAGGTCGATCCGCAGGTCGGCGACGATCCGGCCGGGCCGGGCGGCCATCAGCACGACGCGGTCGCTCAGCAGGATCGCCTCCTCCAGGTCGTGCGTCACGAACACGACGGTGGGTCGTTCGGCCTCCCAGAGCCGGACGAACTCCTGCTGCTGGTTCGCCCGGGTCTGCGCGTCGAGCGCGGCGAACGGCTCGTCCATCAGCACCACGCGCGGGCTTTGCACGAGAGTGCGCGCGATCGCCACGCGCTGCCGCATGCCTTGCGACAGGTGCAGCACGTCCGAATCGGCGAATTCCTCCAGCCGGACGCGGCGCAGCCATTCGTCCGCCCGCCGCCTGCGTTCCGCGGCCGGGACGCGGCGGACCTCCATGCCCAGTTCGACGTTGCGCCGCACCCGCCGCCACGGCAGCAGCGCGTCGCGCGCGAACATGAACGCGACGTCGTCCGACGTGCCGTCGACCGGTTCGCCGTCGAGCAGGACGCTCCCGGCGCGGGGCCGCTCCAGCCCGCCCGCCATGGACAGCGCCGTGGTCTTGCCGCAGCCGGACGGGCCGACGATGCTCACGAACTCCGACGCCGCGATCTCCAGGTCGAAATCCTCCAGGACGAGCACCGCGCGCTCGCCGTGGATGAAGTTGTGGCTGACGTGGCCGAAACTGATCGGCGCGCCCGCCCGGCCGGGGCGCTCGTCCTTGCGCCGCGCGGATTCCGGTCCCGGACGCACCATGCTGGTCTGCCTCATTGCAACTCCGCTTGGTCGAGAGAACCGTGATGCTCCGCGACCCCGGCTGCGGGTGTCAATACAAACTGCCGCCGCCGCGGGCTATCGCGCCGATAGCCCGCGAACCGTTGCCACGGCGGCGGCCGGTGGCGAGCCTGAGTCCGAACCGGACCTTCGGAGGAGTGCGATGACACCGGCCCAGCAAGAGGTTTCGCCGTTCGGCGGCGTGCAATTCGACTTTCACGGCCGGGTCGCGGTCGTCACCGGAGCCACCGGCGGGATCGGCGGCGCGATCGCAAGCCGGTTCGCCGAAGCAGGCGCGAACCTGGTGGTGCACGGGCG
The DNA here is from genome assembly GCF_053587275.1 of Amycolatopsis sp. NPDC003676. Taxonomy (NCBI): domain Bacteria; kingdom Bacillati; phylum Actinomycetota; class Actinomycetes; order Pseudonocardiales; family Pseudonocardiaceae; genus Amycolatopsis; species Amycolatopsis sp. NPDC003676. The sequence goes on along the minus strand of NZ_JBSFNS010000028.1, from coordinate 42,766 downwards.
ACGCGCGGACGTGCTCGACGACGTCGTGGCTCGTATCCGCGAACAGGGCCGTGATGCGGTCGCGGTCACCGGCAACATCCGCGACCCGCAGACCGCCGCCGAAATCGCCGCCGCGGCCGAAGAACGCTTCGGCCGGGTGGACATTCTGGTCAACAACGCGGGCGGCAACTTCGGCGCCCGGCTCGAAGAACTGTCGGTCAACGCCTGGAACGCGATGCTGGAAGCAAATCTCAGCGGAGCGTTCCACCTCGCGAAGGCTTGCTTCCCCGCGTTCCGACGCCAGGGTGGCGGCGCGGTGGTCAACGTCGGTTCGGCATCGGCCGGGCACGCGCATCCGCTGCGCGGACCGTACGCGGCAGCGAAAGCCGGTCTCGCGTCGCTCACCCGCACGATGGCGTGGGAATGGGCCGACGCGAACGTCCGCGTCAACTGCCTCGAACCCGGCGCGGTCGTCACTGCCGCCTCCCGGTTCGCGGACGGGGACGTCGAAGCCCGGGTCGCCCGGTTCGTCGCGATGAACCGGCTCGGATGCCCCGAGGACATCGCGTCGGTGTGCCTGTTCCTGTGCTCGGCGGGCGCGGCGTACCTGACCGGCCAGACCGTGACCGTGAACGGCGGCCCGCACACCGCCACCCCCGCCGACATCGACCTGGTGCGCGCCCCGCTCGACTTCCGGGAGGAACAATGAGCCAATCGATCGTCGCGGACTACTCGGCGATGGAACAGGCCGTCTTCGCCGAACGGCGCAAACGCCGCTCGCGGGTCTGGCTGCGGGTGTGGACGATCCGGATCGCCGTCGCGGTCGTGATCGTCGGCGGCTGGTACTTCGCCGCGCGCCAGGGCCTGGTCAACCCGCTGTTCGTGTCCTCGCCCGACGAGGTCGCGAAAGGACTCGTGACCCAGCTCGGCGAAGGCGCGTTCTGGACCGACGTGTCTGCCACCTTCAGCGGCGCGCTCGTCGGTCTGGCGGCGGGCGGACTGCTCGGCATCGTGACCGGGGTGGTGTTCTCGCGGTCGGAGGTCCTCGAACGCGCGGCGACGCCGTTCCTGACGCTCGCCAACAGCCTGCCCCGGCCCGCGCTCGCGCCGATCTTCATCCTGTGGTTCGGCCTCGGCTTCGCGCCGAAAGCGCTCGTCGCCGGCAGCGTCGTGTACTTCGTCCTGCTCACCTCGACGCTCGCCGCCCTGCGCGGAATCGACCACGACGTGCTGCAGCTGACCCGGTCGCTGTCGATGTCGCCGGTCCAGCGGTTCCTGAAGATCGAACTGCCGTCCGCGCTGCCGAGCATCGTGGGCGCGCTGCGCCTCGGCGCGGTGTACGCGGTGCTCGGCGCGGTGCTGTCGGAGATGGTCGGCGCGTACTACGGCCTCGGCCAGCGGCTCGTGGTGCTCACCGGCAACTTCAAGGTCGCCGAATCGTTCGCGGTGCTGCTGTTCATGGGGGTCATGTCGATGGTGCTCGATTACGCGATCAAGGGGCTGGAGCACCTGGTCGCGAGCCGGTCGCGGTGAGTGCGCCGCTGCTGGTCACCGGGGGTTCGGCCGGGATCGGCGCCCGGCTGGTCTCGTCGCTCGCGGCGGACCGGCCGGTCGTCGTCCTCGACCGGGCCGCGCCCGCCGCACCCGTGCCGGGCGTGCGCTACCTCGCCGCCGACATCACCGACCACGCCAGCCTGACCTGCCTCCCCACGCCGCTGGCGGGGCTCGTGCACTGCGCCGGGATCTGCCGCACCGGACCGTTCCTGGACATGCCCGCCCGCGACTGGGCCCGGGTCCTCGAAGTGAACCTCCACGGCACGCTCGCCGTCGTGCAAGCCTGCGCGCCGTCGATCACCGACGGCGGACGGATCGTGCTCTTCTCCTCCGGCACCGCGTTCAAAGGCCCGGCCGGATTGGCGGCCTACGCGGCCGCCAAGGCCGGAGTCATCGGCTTCGCCCGGTCCATGGCCGCCGAACTCGGCGAGCGCGGCATCACCGTGAACGTCATCGCCCCCGGACTGGTCGCCACCGGGTTGTCCGAAGACCTGCTGCCCGCCGAACCGGCCACCATCGCCGCCAGGGCGATCCAGCGCGCGTCCACTGTGGACGATTACGTCGAGCCGGTGCGCTTCCTGCTGTCCGCCGGAGCGGCCTTCGTAACCGGCCAAACCCTCGTGGTCGACGGCGGCGCGTACAAACACTAACCCGACACGAAAAGCCCGCTCCCCCGGCCAAAACCGAGGGAGCGGGCTTCCCGCGCTCACAACGTCACGTTCAATTCCTTCAAGCTGAAGAACGCCCGATCGTCCCGATAGGACAGATGCGTCACCTCCGGATCCACCAGCTTCATCGCCGGGAACCGCGCGAAGATCCGCGGCAGCACGACCCGCAGTTCCATCCTCGCCAGGTTCTGCCCGACGCACTGGTGCGGCCCGAAACTGAACGCCAGATGTTGCGGCCGCTCGACCGGGATTTCGAACTCCTCCCACGTCGTGCGCGCGTATTTGCTCTCGTCGTGGTTCGCCGACCAAATCGACGCGACCACGCCCTCGCCCTTGCGGAAGGTGTGCGAGCCGATCGTGATGTCCTCGGTCGCCGCGCGGCGCGGGCCCATCCTGGCCACCGAGTGCACGCGCAGCAGTTCCTCGATCGCGACGTCCCACGAGCGTTCGCCGGACCGCAGCAGCGCGAGCTGGTCCGGGCGGCGGAGCAGCGTGTAGATCGACAGGCCGATCATCCCGGCGGTCGTGTCGTGGCCGCCGATGATCAGGATCGTGATCAGCGCGGCGAGCTGGTCGCGGGTGATCCCGCCCGCTTCGTACTGCTCGCGGATGATGTGGCTGAGCAGGTCGTCGGCCGGGTTCGCCTCCTTCAGCGCCGCGTATTCCAGCCCGAGCGCGCGGAATTCCTCGACCGTCCGGTACATCTCCTCCTGCGACAGCGACAGCGTCGTCTGCCGCTCGGTCAGGTCGAAGAACCGCGGCGCGTCCTCGATCGGGATGCCCAGCATCTGCGTGATTACCGTGGTCGGGATGGCCAGCGCGAACTGCGACACCAGATCCGCCTGGCCGGAGCCGGCGGCGAGCGCGTCAAGGTGGCGGTCCACGATCTCCTCGACCTGCGGGCGGTAGCTCTCAACCGCGCGCGGCGTGAAGTACTTGACCACGCATCGGCGCAGCGTCGTGTGCAGCGGCGGATCCTGGCGGATCATGCTGTCGGCCACCAGCGGATGGTCCGAGCCGGGCAGGCCGCGCACCGGGAAGCCCGGCGTGTGCGGGTTCGCGCTGAACCGGGTGTCGGAGAGGATCGCCTTCACGTCGTCGAACCTCGTCGCGAGCCACGACGTCTTCCCGCCGCCGAGGTCTACCTCGCTGATCGGGCAACCCGACCGCAGGTCGCCGAAGTACGGCGGATCGTCCAGAGGCCGCTCCGGGGCCGGGTCCAGCGACAGCTCCCGCAGGTGCGGGCAGCCCTCCTGCGATACGGCGGTGGTGCGCTCTTCCACGGGATCTCCTTGCGGCTGAGGGGCAGGCGCGGCTTCCGGCCATCATCGCCGCGCGATCGCGCCCGCGGAAGGCGTCGCGCGCTGGCGCACCGATCGGGACCGGCTATCGCACCCGGGCAGGCGCGATAGCGATCCGCCATCACCGGTCCACGGTTCGCGGCATTCCCGGGACCCGTCGTGACCGGCCACACTCGCCGCACCACGAGCCGTGCTTCCGACCCGGCCGCCGGGCACCGACGAAGGGAAGACGCTTGACCGAGAACGCGACCCGGACCGCGATCGCCGGGCTGGCCGCCGCCGGCGCCCCGGTCGTCCCTGAGCCCGAAGCCAAGGATCTGCTGCGCGGTGCCGGAATCACCGTGCCGCGCGGCAACGCCCACGCCGATCCGCTGATCGCCGCGGAGGGCCTTGACGGAGACCTGGTCCTCAAAGCGGTGTCGCCGACGCTGGTGCACAAGTCCGACGCGGGCGGTGTCCGAATCGGACTCTCCCGCGCCGACCTGCCCGCCGAAGCCGCCGCGATGACCGCCGCGCTCGCCGCGCACGGCCACCGGATCGACCGGTTCCTGGTCGAGGAAAAGGCCGCTGCTGGACATGAGGTGATCGTGGGCGCGGTACGGACGCCCGGCGTCGGCTGGGTGGTGATGCTCGGCCTCGGCGGCATCTTCGTCGAGGTGTTCGCCGACGTCGCCTTCGGCATCGCCCCGCTGACCGCCGCGGACGTCCAGGCGATGCTGTCCGAGCTGAAGGGCGCGGCGCTGCTTCGCGGTGCACGTGGCGGAACCGCCGCCGACCTCGACGCGCTGGTGGACCTGGTCCTGCGGGTCAACGGCTTGCTCGGCTCGCTGCCGCCGGAGGTCGTCGAGGTCGATCTGAACCCGGTCATCGTCACCGCCGACCAGGCCGTCGCCGTCGATGCCCGGCTGATCCTGTCCGAAATGGACGAAACGTCCGCCGTTGAAGCTCGCCCCGCCCGCACCGACTTCGGACGCCTGTTCCGGCCACGCACGATCGCCGTGCTGGGCGCGAGCGCGACCGGCTCGAACCTCGCCAACCGGTACCTGACCGGCCTCCGGCGTTCCGGCTTCGACGGCACTGTCCTGCCGATCCACCCCTCCGCCACCGAGATCGAGGGCCTGCCCGCCTACGCGTCGCTGCGGGAAACCGGCCAGCCCGTCGACTACGCCTTCGTCGCCCTCCCCGCGAAGATCGTCCCCGACGCACTGGCCGCCGAACCCGGGACGCTCGCGTTCGCCCAGGTCGTCAGCAGCGGTTTCGGCGAGGTCTCCGAAGGCGTCGAACTAGAACGCGACCTCGTCGCCCGGATGTCCGCCCAGGGCACCCGGCTGCTCGGCCCGAACTGCCTCGGCATGCACAGTTCCGCCGCGCGGGTCAGCTTCATCCCGGAACCGCCGCTGTCCCCGGGCGGGATCGCGGTGGTGTCGCAGAGCGGCGGACTGAGCGTCGACATCCTCCGCCTCGGCGCGACGCGCGACCTCGCGTTCCACAGCGTCACCAGCATCGGCAATTCGTCCGATGTGGACGCCGCGGAACTGGTCGAGCACCTGCTGGCCGAACCGGACGTCGAGGTCGTCGGACTGTACCTGGAATCGCTCGCGGCAGGCCGGGAAGTCCTGGATCTGCTGGCCGGGCGCGGAATCAGCAAGCCGATCGTGCTGCTCGCCGGCGGCCGCACCGCGGCGGGCTCGCGCGCGGCGACCAGCCACACCGGCGCGCTCACCGGGAATCACCGGCTGTGGCCCGCGTTGTGCCGTCAAGCCGGGATCGCGCTGACCGACTCCCTGGAAGAATTCCTCGACGTACTGCTGGCTTTCGACACCGCCCGGCTGGACGGACCGCCGCCCGCCACGCGCGACGCGGTCCTGTTCGGCAACGGAGGCGGCGCGAGCGTGCTCGCGACGGATGCGTTGGCGCACTATGGATTCACGGTCCCGCCGTTGCCGGACCGCACCGTCGCGCAGATCGAAGCTCTCGGACTCCCGCCCGGCAACGGACTGGCAAACCCGATCGACACCCCGGCGGGCACGCTCGCGGTCGGCGGCGGAACGATCGCCGGAGACCTGCTGTCCCTCGTCCTGGAATCGGCCCCGCCCGCGGTCCTCATCACGCACCTGAACGTCGGCATCATCCAGCGAAATCTCGCGGACACCCACGGCGACGTCACCGGCACGATCATCCGCGGCATCGCCGACGCGCACGCCCGCGCCGGTGCTGGCACGCAGCAATTCCTCGTCCTCAAGGGCGACGGCCGCGCGGACATGGCCGACGCGATCGCCGCCTACGCCCGCCAAGCGCACCGGCTCGGCCTGCCCGTATTCGGCACCGTCGAGGAAGCCGGACGAGTCGCCCGCTCGCTGCTCGACTTCCAGCAACGCCGCGCCGCCGTCCGAACGAAAGGCCAGCCATGACCATCGACCACGAACTCCGCCACAAAGAACGGCGCGCGCACGCCCTCGGCATGGGCGGGGAACGCAAACTCGCCGCCCGGGCCGAACGCGGCGAACTGAACGCGCGCGAACGCGTCGCCCGGCTCTTCGACGAGAACTCCTTCCGCGAAACGGGACTCTTCGCCACGTCCAATGTGGATGCCGACCAGCACGCGACCCCCGCCGACGGCAAGGTCACCGGCACCGGTCGCGTCGACGGCCGCCGCGCCGGAGTCATCGCTTACGACTTCACTGTGAAGGGCGCGTCGTCCGGCGCGGTCAGCAACAAGAAAATGGGCCACCTCAAGGATCTCACCGCCCGCACCGGGATCCCGCTGGTCTACCTCGCCGAATCCACCGGCGTGCGGATGCCCGACGTCATGGGCGGCACTGGCCTCGGCAACGCCAACGACCGCACGCGGTTTCTCCGCCGCCGCACCAATCCGTGGGTGTCGGCCGCCTTCGGGTACTCGTTCGGCTCGGCCGCGTGGCACACGGTGAGTTCGGACTTCGCGGTGCTGCGCAAGGGCGCGGTCATGGCGGTGTCGAGCCCGCAGCTCGTGAGCCGCGCGACCGGTCAGCAGGTCGACGGCCAGGACCTCGGCGGCTGGAAACTCCATTCGGAGATCACCGGGTTCGCCGACGCGGTCGCCGACACCGACGAGGAAGCGATCGACCTGCTCCGCCGGTTCCTGAGCTACCTGCCCGCGCACAACCGCGAAGCGCCACCGGTCGCGCCGGTGCCCGCGGGCTCGGCCGGACGAGGCGCGCAACTGCACTCGATCGTCCCGCCGGAGCGCACGAAGGTCTACGACGTGCGCAAGGTCATCGAGGTCGTCGCGGACCTCGGCAGCGTGTTCCCGATCAAGGAACGCTACGGGAAGTCGCTGGTCACCTCGCTGTGCCGGATCAACGGCCACTCGGTCGGGATCATCGCGAACAACCCGATGTTCAAGGGCGGCGCGATCGACGCGGCGGCGTGCGCCAAGGCGACGAGCTTCATCGTGCTGTGCGATTCCTACAACATCCCGCTGGTGTTCCTGGTCGATCAGCCCGGCTTCCTCATCGGACTGGACGGGGAGCGGAGCGGCATCGTCGGCAAGGTCATCAACTGGATGAACGCCTTGTCGCTGGCGACCGTGCCGAAGGTGACGGTGATGCTGCGCAAGAACTACGGCCAGGGCTACGTGAACATGGGCGGCGCGTGGACGACCGACGCGATGGCCGCGTGGTGGACCGCCGAAGTCAGCTTCATGGACCCGCGCTCGGCGGTCGGCGTGGTGCACGGGATCGACCAGGCGACCGACCCGGAACTCTACGAACGCCGGCTGGCCGAAATGGCCAAGGATTCGACCGGGTACGACGTCGCCCGCGTGTACGGCGTGCAGGACGTCATCGATCCGGCCGACACCCGCGAGTTCATCCTCGGCGCGCTCGAAGACAACGCGCTGACCCGCACCGGCGGGGTCGGAGAACACCTCCTCAGCACCTGGCCCACGAGCTACTAGGAGGATCGGATGAACCAGCCCTTCCCCCGGCGGCTTCTCGTCGCCAACCGCGGCGAAATCGCCCGCCGGATCATCGCCACCGCGCGGCGGCTCGGCGTGGAAACTGTCGCCGTCCATCACCAGGTCGACGCCGGGCTTCCTGGCGTCGCCGAGGCCGATTTCGCTCGGGAAATCACCGGCGAACCGCCAGTCGCGGCTTACCTCGACATCGAGCAGATCGTCCGCGTGGCAACGGAAACCGGTGCCGACGCGGTCCACCCCGGTTACGGTTTCCTCGCCGAGAACGCCGACTTCGCCCGCGCTGTCGAAGCGGCCGGACTGATTTGGGTCGGCCCCTCCCCGGACGCCATCACCGCCATGGGCGACAAGGTCGAAGCACGCAATCGGGTCGCGGCGGCCGGAGTTCCAGTCAGCGGCGGCGCGGGGGCGGCGTTGTCCGATGTGGACGAAGCGGTCCGCGAGGCCGAACGGATCGGCTACCCGGTCATGGTCAAGGCTTCCGGCGGCGGAGGCGGCATCGGCATGACCATCGCCCGCGACGCCGATGCCGTGCGCAAGGAATTCGAGCGCACGCAAGCGATCGCGGCCCGCAGCTTCGGCTCCGACCGGGTGTTCCTCGAACGGTTCGTCGAATCAGCTCGGCACATCGAGGTCCAGGTGCTCGGGCTCGCCGACGGCACGATCCTCACCCTCGGCGAGCGCGACTGTTCGGTGCAGCGCCGCAACCAGAAACTGGTCGAGGAAGCACCCGCGATCGGCCTCGATCCCGCTGTGCGGCAACGGCTACACGACGCGGCGGTCAACGCGGCCAGCGCGGTCGGCTACCGCAACGCGGGCACGGTCGAGTTCTTAGTGGACGCTAGGACGCAGGAGTTCGTCTTCCTGGAGATGAACACCCGGATCCAGGTCGAGCACCCGGTGACCGAGCTGATCCACGGCATCGACCTGGTCGAGCAGCAGCTGAGCATTGCCGCGACCGGAACCGTCGCGCCCGGGTTCGCGCCGCGCCAGCACGGGCACGCGATCGAATTCCGGCTCTGCGCCGAGGATCCGGTCCGGTTCTTCCCGAGCCCCGGCCCCATCGAAGACTGGGAAGAACCGCACGGCGACGGCATCCGCGTCGATTCCGGCTACCGGGCCGGACTCGCGGTCACCCCGCATTTCGACTCGCTGATCGCCAAGATCTGCGTCTTCGGCGACAACCGCGAGGCCGCGCTCGAACGCGCGCGGGAAGCACTCGACGGATTCGCCGTCGGGCCGCTGCGCACCAATCTGCCGTTTCTGCGCGACCTGGTGGACCGGCCGGAATTCACCGGCGGCGGATACGACACCGGCATCGTCGCGGCCGTCACCAGCCGTCCCGCGGCGTCGACACGGAGGTAGCACTGTGCCCGAAACCATCAACGCCGACATGGGCGCCAGCGTCTGGAAAGTCCTGGTCGCCGCGGGCGACGCGGTCGAGCCCGACACCACGGTGGTGGTGCTCGAATCGATGAAAATGGAAATCCCGGTACTGGCCGAATACGCCGGATCGGTGACCGCCGTGCACGTCGCGGAGGGGGCGACGGTGCAGGCGGGCGATCCGCTCGTGGACATCGAAGAACCGTAAGGAAAACCCCACCATCGCAGGGAAAGGGCGGGCAATGAAGCTCACCGTGGACGCGGGCAAATGCTGTGGTTCCGGACAGTGTGTCCTGGCCGCGCCGGACTACTTCGACCAGGACGACGACGGCATCGTGGTCCTGCTGGCCGACGAGGCCGCCGACGACGCGGCCGGGGACGTCGAGGAGGCAGTGTTCTCCTGCCCCACCGCGGCCATCGAGATCGTCGGGCGCTGAGACCGTGCCCCCGATCCGCCGCGTCGTGATCGCCGGAGCCGGGCAGGGCGGCGTGCACACCGCCGCCTCCCTGCGCCGCCTCGGCTACGACGGCGACCTGACCCTCGTCAGCGCCGAGCCGTCGCTGCCATACCAACGGCCGCCGCTGTCGAAAACGTTCCTCCGGGACCCGGATCCGGCGCACATCGATTTCCACGACGCCGCGCATTATTCCGCTCTGGACACCCGACTCGTCCTCGGCGATCCGGTGATCACTGTGGACTGTCCGAACCAGACACTCAGCCTGCGCTCCGGCGAAACTGTGCCTTACGACCATCTCGTGCTGGCCACCGGCTCCCGGCCGCGCCGGATCACCGACCTGGCGCACCTGCGCAACGTCTTCCATCTGCACGACCGGGACTCCTCGGCAGCGTTGGGCGAACAACTGCGCGAAGGCCGGTCGATGCTGCTGGCAGGCGGCGGTTTCATCGGCTTGGAGATCGCGAGTGCCGCCGTCGAACTGGGGTGCGCGGTCACCATCGTGGAGCAACTGCCGTCGATCCTCGCGCACGCGGTCCCGACGCAGGTCAGCGACTTCCTGCTGGACCGGCACCGCGCCCGCGGCGTCCAGTTCCGGCTCGGCCGCTCCGTGGTCGCGTTCACGATCGACGGCGACCGGCTCGCCTCCGTGACCACGGATGACGGATCTGAGCTCGCCGCGGACGTCGTAGTCGTCGGCATCGGTTCGGCCCCGTGCACCGATTTGGCCGCACGCGCCGGGCTGAAAGCGGACGACGGCATCGTCGCCGACCCCCGGCTGCGCACCTCGGACCCGCACATCAGCGCCATCGGCGACTGCGTCCGGTTCCCCTTGGACGGCCGCCCGGTGCGGCTCACGTCCGTCCAGCACGCCATGGACTCGGCGCTGCACGTGGCCAAGCAGATCACCGGCCACGACGCCCCGTACCGCCCGGTGCCCTGGTTCTGGACCGACCAAGCCGGGGTGAAGGTGCAGATGGCCGGCGCACCCCGCGCCGAACACGACCGCACCGAACTCGCGCCGGGCCCCTCTGCCGAGGCGTTCGCTGTCCGGTCCTTCCTCGGCGACCGGTTCGTCGGCGGCGTGACGGTCGGGATGCCCCGCGAACACCTGGCCATGCGGCGCGAACTAGCCGCCCTCTGACCCGTCCGTCGCAGCCCCGCGTTGCCAGAGAAAGGAAAACCCCCGCCATGCGTTTCCCAGAATCGGCTCCCGCCAGCCGTCGCACCGTGCTCCGAATGGCCGGGGCTTCCCTGCTCGCCGCCGGCGCCGGCGGTCTGCTCGCCGCCTGCGGCGACGGCCCCTCGTCGGCCACCACCGGCGACGCCAAGGGCGCGGCCGCCCGGCCGACTCCGTTCCGCGTCGCCACCGCTCCCGGCGACAACTACTTCATCGACGCGGTCAACCTCGACCAGAAGCAGTTCGGCAAGTACAACCTCCAGGTCCCGAAGTTCCTGCACCCGTCCAGCGGCGTGCAGGGCATGCAGTTGCAGACGGCCGGGCAGATCGACGGGCAGATGCAGGACACGCTGCTCACGATGGCGACGTTCGCCAACTCGCGGCCGGGCGAGCGGCCGGTGATCATCGGGATGCGCATCCCGGAAACGACGTACTCGATCGTCGTCGGGAAGGGTTCCTGGCCGTCCGCCTCGGCGAGCTTCGCGGACAAAATGGCCGCGCTGAAAGGCAAAACGATCGGCGTCACCGCGATCGGCGCGGGCGCGGACAAGCAGCTGCGGCTCGCGCTGCGCCAAGGCGGCCTGTCCGACGGCGACGTCACCCCGCTCGCCGTCGGCCAGACCACGCCCGCGATCGCGCAGATGAACGCGGGCAAGATCGACGCGTACGTCGGCATCACCTTCGCCACCGCGCGGCTGATGGCCGAGCAGACCGGCGGCCGGGTCCTGATCGACTTCGCCGCGGCCGGAGTGCCGGACCTGTTGAGCAAACAGCAGGTCGACGTGCTCATCGCCCGCGAGGATTACGCGAAATCCCACGCGGACGCCTGCAAAGCCTGGCTGGCGGCGCAATGGGCGGCCAAGGACTGGATCCTGGCCAACCGGGACCAGGCCGCGGACCTGCTCAACACCGACAGCTTCGACGGGAAGGGCCTGGCCGTCTCGAAGCAGTACATCCAGCACTTCGCCGAGGTCGTCGTGCCGAAGCTGCAGCCGCAGTGGAAGGTGACGAAGGAGGCGATCGACCTGATGATCAAGGTCGCGGTCCAGACCGGTGCGGTGTCCGCCGGGCAGGTCGCCTACGAGACGGTGGTCGCGGACTTCGCCCGGGCCTGACTCCGTACGCGAAAGGGCGCCTTGAGGCAATTCCCTCAAGGCGCCCTTTCGTCACAGTGCGGAGAGGATGTCGCTGACCCGGTCCTTGGCGTCGCCGAAGAGCATCGCCGAGTTCTCCCGGAAGAACAGCGGGTTCTGCACACCCGCGTAGCCGGAAGCCATGGAACGCTTGAAAACGATCACGTTCTCGGCTTCCCACACGGTGAGGACCGGCATGCCCGCGATCGGGCTGCCCGGGTCCTCGGCCGCGGCCGGGTTCACGGTGTCGTTCGCGCCGATCACCAGCACCACGTCGGTGTCGGAGAAATCGTCGTTGATCTCGTCCAGTTCCAGCACGATGTCGTACGGGACCTTGGCTTCGGCGAGGAGGACGTTCATGTGTCCGGGCAGGCGTCCGGCGACGGGGTGGATGCCGAAGCGGACCTCGATGCCCTTGTCGCGCAGTTTCCGCGTCAGCTCCGCGACCCCGTACTGGGCTTGTGCGACCGCCATTCCGTAGCCCGGGGTGATGATCACCCGCGACGCTCCGGTGAGCAGTTCCGCCGCGCCTTCCGCGGTGATTTCCCGGTGCTCGCCGTAATCCTTGTCCCCGCTCGGTCCGGCCTCGATGCCGAAACCGCCCGCGATCACGGAGATGAACGACCGGTTCATCGCCTTGCACATGATGTAGGACAGGTACGCACCGGAGGAACCGACCAGGGCGCCGGTGATGATCAGCAGGTCGTTTTCCAGCAGGAACCCCGACGCCGCCGCGGCCCAGCCGGAATAGCTGTTCAGCATCGACACGACCACCGGCATGTCGCCGCCGCCGATGGAGGCGACCAGATGCCACCCGAGCGCCAGGGCCAGGACAGTGACCACGACCAGCAGCCACAACGCCGGGCTGACGACGAACCAGGCGGTGAACGCCACGAACAACACCAGCGCACCGAGGTTCAGGAAGTTCTTGCCCGGCAGCATCAACGGCGCGGACTTCATCTTCGCCGACAGCTTCAGGTTCGCCACGATCGACCCGGTGAACGTCACCGCCCCGATGAACACGCCGATGAACACCTCGGCGTGGTGAATCCCCAACGTCCCCAACGCTTCCAGATGCCGCGATTCAGCGCCGGAAGGGTCGCATTCCACCTGGAGATACCCGTTCCAGCCCACCAGAACGGCGGCGAGACCGACGAACGAATGCAGCAGGGCGATCAGCTCGGGCATCCCGGTCATCTCGACCACCGCCGCCCGGCGCAGCCCGATTCCGGCGCCGATCACCATCGCGATGATCATCAACGCGATGGAAGTGCCGGTGATTTCCCCGGACACCGCTTGGGCGATGGTCGCGATCAGCGCGACGATCATCCCGGCGATGCCGAAATAGTTTCCGACTCGCGCGGTTTCGTGCCGGGAAAGCCCGGCCAGCGCGAGAATGAACAACAGCCCGGCCACGATGTAGGCGGCCTGGCTCGCAGTGTGCACAGTCATCTGAAGAAGGCCTCTCGGGTCAGCTGCGGGAGAACATGGCGAGCATCCGGCGCGTTACCGCGAAGCCGCCGAAAATGTTGATCGTCGCCAGCAATGTCGCCACCGCCGCCAGCACGACGACCACCGTGTTTCCGCTGACCAGATTCAGCAGAGCGCCCACGACGATGATCCCGGAAATCGCGTTCGTCACCGACATCAACGGCGTGTGCAGCGCGTGATGCACGTGCCCGATCACGTAATACCCGATCACGATCGCCAGCGCGAACACCGTCAGATGCGGCAGCAACGCCGCCGGGGCCAGCGCCGCCAGCAGCAGGAACACCGCCGCCACGCCCAAAACGAGCCCGAGCCGTCGGCCCGAGGACATCGGCTCCTTCTTCGGCTCTTCCTTCTTCTCCGGCGCCGCCGCGGGTTTCTGCGGAGCAGCCGAGACTTGCACCGGCGGTGGCGGCCACGTCAGCTCGCCGTTCTTCACCACCGTGATCGACCGGACCACCACGTCCTCGAAGTCCACGACCAGTTGGCCGTCCTTCTCCGGCGTCATCAGCTTCATCAGGTTGACCAGGTTGGTTCCGTAGAGCTGCGACGCCTGCGCCGGAAGCCGGCCCGCGAGGTCGGTGTAGCCGAGAATCGTCACCCCGTTGTCGGTGACGACTTTTTCGCCCGCGACCGAACCCTCGACGTTCCCGCCGTTCGCCGCGGCCATGTCCACAATGACCGAACCGGCCTTCATCGACGCCACCATCTCGCCGGTGATGATCCGCGGCGCCGGACGGCCCGGGATCAACGCCGTCGTCACAATGATGTCCACCTCGCGGCACTGCGCTGCGTAGAGTTCTTTCTCGCGGGCCTTGTAGTCGTCGCCCATTTCCTTGGCGTAACCCGTCGCGGAGACTTCAGCGTTCGGGTCCTCGATGGACAGATACTCCCCGCCGAGGCTCTTCACCTGGTCCGCGACCTCCGGGCGCGGGTCCGTCGCCCGCACGATCGCCCCGAGGCTGCCCGCCGCGCCGATCGCCGCCAGCCCGGCGACACCGGCGCCTACGACCAGGACCTTCGCCGGGTTCACCTTCCCCGCCGCGGTCACCTGTCCGGTGAAGAACCGCCCGAACGTGTGCGCCGCCTCCACTACCGCGCGGTACCCCGCGATGTTCGCCATCGAGGACAGCACGTCCAGCGACTGCGCCCGGCTGATCCGCGGCACCGCGTCCATCGCCAAGGCCGTGATCGGCCGCTTCGCCAGATCCTCCACCAGCTCCGGCTTCAACGCAGGGGCCAGCAGGCTCACCACCGTCGCGCCCGGCTTCACCGCGTCCAACTGCTCGGAAGAGGGAGCGTTCACCCCGAACACGACGTCCGCGTCCGCGATCGACCCGGACGTCGCGCCCGCGTCCGCATAGGCCTCGTCGAAGAACCCCGACGCCAGCCCCGCCCCTGGCTCCACCGTCACGTCATAGCCCAGCCCGCGCAGCTTGCCCACCGTCTCCGGAGTCGCCGCGACGCGCGTCTCCCCCGGTTGTGCCTCCTTGAGCACCCCGATCAGCATGCTGTCTCCTTCCCGCTCGTTCGCGGAAGATCCGCCGGCCGGGCCTGACGGCGTTTTGGGTCGCCACCTGGTCCGACTTCGCCCGCTTCAGGTACAGATGCGCTGGATACTCCCATGCCGTCCAGCCTCCGGCAGCCAACCGGAGGCCCTTTTTCGACGGCAAGTGCGACGAGATCACAGTCATAGCCCTGGGCTATCGCAACACCCGCCGGCCGAGCCGCTCCCCCGCGCCGCGGGAACCTCCGGACGCGGCCGAGCCGGAAACCGCCGACTACCCGCTTGAACCGCGCGCCGCCCGCCACGCCGGTTCCCGCCTTCGCCGCCCGCCGCCGCGTCCCCGCCGGGATCGCGGAATCGATCGCCTGATCGATCACGACGTCCACAGTGATGTCCGCCACTTGACAACCGCCGTTTCCGGCTCGGCGACTCAACGGCGCAACCCGCTGCTCCGCTCGGAGCCGGCTGCCGCGTACCGGGTCAGCATGGCCACCAGCTCGTCCTCGAACACGGGAAGATCGAGCGGCTCCGGCCCGGCGATCATCTTGTGCACGAGCAGTTCCACCGTGTGCACGATGATCCGCGCCGCCATGTCCACATTGGACACTTCCGGCCCGAGCAGACCGCGCACGTACGCGACTCGCTCCTCCTCGTACCGCGCGACCTGCTCCAGCAACTCCGCTGAGCGCGGGGCTTGTTCGGCCAGCACGCGCAACAGCTGCGGATCGTCGAGGTGATTCCGGATCGCGACGCGCACGAGTTCGCGGAGCGCACCGTCCAGCGAGTCCGGCGGCCCGGCGGTTTCCCGGTGGCGGCGCAGGGTTTCCGCGCCGGCGTCGAGATGCTGAGATGCCAACGCGACGAGGATGGCATCTTTGTTCGGGTAGTACCGATACAGCGCCCCGATCGACACCCGCGCCCGCTCCGCAATGCGGTTCGTGGTGCCCGCGGCGTAGCCCATCTCAGTGAAAACCCGCGCGGCTGCGGCGAGGATCCGCTTGCGGGTCAACTCGCCGCGCACCTGCCGCGGCTCCTTGCGCGGTTGCAGGCGCTTTCCGGGCATCTCCGCGGCCTCCTCCGGGGGTGAGCTTTTGCTCATAATAGGCCGGTGAGCAGGGCTGATGCCGGGATTGGCGCGGTTCCCGAGGGATGGGACGGCTCGTGGGCGGATTGCGGCTGTCTCGCGTTGCTGCCGCGTCCGGCTGAGTTACGGCTTCCCTGCGCCGACGAGGGCCGGACTCCTCGCGCGGACTCGGATCCGCCGGGTGGCTCGCCGCGCACGCGAATACCCGCCGCATGGACAAATCGGCCAGATTCCGCCTCACGCCTCACGCGTCACGGCTCACGGCTCACGGCTCACGGCTCACGGCTCACGGCTCACGGCCCAGATGAATCCACGGACGGGTCCGGCTGCCCAGCCCACTCGAGCGACACGTTCCGGCAAACCAGGCCCGCCTCCCCCAGTCGGGCAGACCTTCCGACGCATCCGGCCGCTTCGCCCGCCTCGCCCACCCCGGCTCCTCCAGCCGCTTCGCCCACCTCGCCGAGCAAACCCCGGCACCTCCAGCCACTTCGCCCACCTCGCCGAATCGCCACTCCGCACCAATCTCGGCCCGCCTCTCGGCGTGAGGTCGCATCGCCGCCCCCGCCCTCGGCCCGCCCCTCGAAATGAGGTCGCATCGCCGCCCCCGCCCTCGGCCCGCCTCTCGGCGTGAGGTCGCATCGCCACCCCCACCGCCCTCGGCCCGTGCCTCGGCATGAGGTCGCATCGCCACCCCCACCGCCCTCGGCCCGTGCCTCGACATGAGGTCGTATCGCCACCCCGCCAACCCCGGCCCGGCCCGGAGCGAGAGGCGGGCCGAGGTCCGGTCAGCGCCCGAGGCCGGGCAGTGGGGCCGTTCCTTCCTCGCGCACCGCGTCCAGCGCGCGCGGGTCCAGGTTCAGCAGCCGCAGGATCGTCGGCGCGATCTGGGTCGTCTCGACCGCCGCCGGGATCCGCACCCCGTGCCCGCCGCTGACCACCAGCGGAACCGCGCGGTCGTCGGCAGCCGCGCCGCCGTGTTCGGCGATTTTCGAGTGGCCGCCGGTGTACACGACGCCGTGCTGGGCGATGCCGACCAGGTCCGGCACCCTCGGGTCGCCCGGGCGCACCTGGAAGTAGCGGGCGGCGTCGGCTCCGGCGTAGGCGGTCGTCAGGCCCGCGTGTGTGAACGGTTTCGGCGCGCCGGTGCTGTCGTTTCCGGTGCCGGACTGGGCCAGCAGGTACTGCCGGGCGAACGCCGCCGCCGACGGCGAGTGGTCGGTGAACCACAGCAGCATCGCGTCGTCGTCGGTCGACTGGGCGACCAGGTCAGGCGCGCCGGGATGCGCGGCCCGCCAAGCGGAGTTCAGACCGGCGAGCAGCGGCGCGTCGTCGATGCGAGTCAGCGCGTTCGGGTCGATCGGCGACTGGCCGTGTTTCGCGGAGAGGATCACGGTCGTCGAGCGGTCGAGGTGCCGGTTCCGCAGTTCCGCGGTGAACGCGCCGACCTGCCGGTCGACGAAGTCCAAAGCGGACTGCAGCACCGGGCCCGGGGTTCCGTCCGGCCGGTATCCGCCGGGCTGGCCGCCGGAAAGCGGGAGCTTCTGCGCGGTCGAGACGGACTGGAAGTTCATGCCGAACACCCCGGGCGTACCGGCGCGGGTCTGTCCACTGTGGTCGAAGCCGTCGATCTCGTTCAGGACGGCTTTGGCTTTGTAGCCGTCATAACGCTGGGTCGCGGAGTTGTCCTTCGTCCAGTCGCTGGAACCGGGAGCCTTGCTGTTGATCTCCGGAGTGAACAGGTCGTCGATGCCGCTGCCCGACGGGCCGTTGAGCATTTCGTACGCCGGATGCTTGTCCGACCAAGCGGTGCGCAGCCCGGCCTGCCGCGCGACCTCGAACACGGTGTTCACCCGCAGATATTGGTGCGGGTAAACGGGTTTGCACGTCTTCGGGTCGACGGGCAACGCGGCCGGGTTGATCAGCGAACGCGGGTTGCCGGTCATCGCGAGCACGCCGTCGGGCAGGTTCGGCAGGCCTTGTCCGGCGTCGATGGCGCCTTGGTCGCGGTCCAAGTCCTCGGTGTAGTCCACTGTGGACCCGGGTTTGACACCGGCACAGGACGTCGTGCCCGCCGGGAGCAAATCCCGGTTGTAGGTGGCGTCGTAGTAGATCCCGGTGCTCGCGGGGTTGCCGCCGGTCGCCTGCGCGACCATGCCGGGGAACGAATCCGACGGCACCGGCGTGTTCGCGTGCGCGTATTCGGTGCCGTGCACCGCGAGCGCGGCCAGCGCGGACCCGGGGTGGGTGCGCGTGTACCAGTCCAGGTCAGACTGGTGGAGACCGTCGACCGAAAGCAGCAGCACATGCTCGGTGCGCACCGGCGCGGCCAGCGCGGGCACGGCCGCCGCGACAGTACCGGCCGCGGCCATCGCCGCCACGGCACGCCAACGAATTCTCGACACAGGAGTCCTCCTAGTCCCTGCCGCCCGACACGGCGACCGGCGTATTCCAGGCCGCGCACAAAGACAAGGGAAAACCGCCGGAGAAACAGAAGATGAACGCTCTCGCCGGGCCGAGGCACAGATTTCCGTACCGGGAAGGAAACCGTTTTCAGACGCAGCGGACGCAATTCGCCTGATTCGTTCATCGGGACGGATACCCGGCGGACGCCCGGCAGAGTGCTTGCACCTTGCCAGCACTTGTGGTCCACTGAAAGTGCTTGCAGATCGAAACCACCACGAATGGACCGGTCATGATCCGTCGAGTGCTCGCCCAGTGCACCGTCTCCGACCTCGCGCGGGCCGAGGCTTGGTACGCGGCCCTGTTCGACCGCGCCCCGGACGCCCGCCCGATGCCCGGCCTGCTCGAATGGCACCTCGGCGACACTTTCGGACTGCAGGTGTGGTCCGAACCCGACCGAGCCGGACGGTCGACAGTCGTCCTGGAGGAAACAGACCTCGACGCGGCCGCCGCCCACGCGACAACGGCCGGAGCGCCCCACGACGGCCCGCAACCTGGTGGCGGCGCGCGCATCCTGCCGCTCACCGATCCGGACGGGAACCGCGTGGTTTTCACCGGGAAGTGAGCCAGGCAGGCGATTCCCGCTGCGATTTCTCAGCAGCGCCGAGGTTCTCTCCTGCCGATGGACCCGGCGCGCGTTGCCGAGGTCCGTGAAGGACTCCTCGAGGGAACCTAATTCCTTCAAGGAGCCCTTCACGGACCTTGGCCGGGAGCGCACCCGCCGGGAAAGCCGCGCCGGAGACCGGTTGACCGACGGGCCCGCACCGGCCTAGTCTCGCGATTAGAGCGATCACTCTAGTCGCGAGATCCGAGGGAGGTCCGATGCCGCGCGTGGAACTGTCCGCCGGGCCGATCGACTACGACGACACCGGCGGGACCGGTCCGGCGCTGGTCTTCGGGCACGGGTTTCCGATGTCCGGCACGCAGTGGCGCAAGGTCGTCCCGCTGCTGACCGGCTACCGCTGCGTCCTGCCGACTCTGCCGCTCGGCGCCCACCGCGCGCCGATGCGGCCCGGCGCTGATCTCACGCAGTTCGGCGTCGCCCGGCTGCTCGGCGAATTCCTCGACGCGCTCGACCTCCACGACGCGACGATCGTGCTCAACGACTGGGGCGGCGGCCAATTCCTCGTCGCCGACGGGATGGCGCCGGCCGAGCACGTCGCCCGGGTAGGACGGCTCGCGCTCGTCGCCTGCGAGGCCTTCGACAACTTCCCGCCCAAGCCCGCGCGCCCGGCCGTCAAGCTGCTCCGGCTCCCCGGCGGGCCGTGGCTGCACGCCCAAGCCACCCGGACGTCGTTCTACCGGCACGCCAAATCCGCGTACGGCGGGATGTGCGAAAGCCGCATCCCGGACGACATCCTCGACGACTGGTTCACTCCGGCGTTGCAGGACAAGGACATCCGCCGGGATCTGGTCAAATTCGCCACCGGAACCCCGCCGCGGCACGAACTGCTCGCGTGGACCGAACGGCTGCGGACGTTCGACCGGCCGGTCCTGGTCGTCTGGGCGGGCAAGGACCGGATGATGCCCGCCGACCACGGGCGACGGCTCGCTGACCTGTTCCCGGACAGCCGGTTGGTCGAGATCCCCGACAGCGGCACGCTGATTCCCGAGGACCAGCCGGAGCGACTGGCCAAGGAGCTGACCGCATTCCTCACCGAAACCGAAACCGGAGCCGCGCCAGCCTGAAACCCGTGCCGCAACCCGAAAACAAACCTCAGGCCGAAACTGTCAACGGAAAACGCACTCCAGTCAGCTCCTCCGACACCGTCCACAAGCGACGCGCCGCCTCCTCGTCCCGAGCTTTCGCCGACCGCCCAACCAGTTTCGGCGCACCGCGGTTCTGCAAGAAACCACGCGGACCCGCGAAGCTGTTGCCAGGAACATCCGCCAACGCCGCGTAAAGCGCAGGCCGCGCTCCTTCCTCCGAAGTCTGCGCCACCAGCCGGACACCAGCCTTAGCCAGCGACGACAACACTGGCGTCTCAACCTTCAACAGGTTCGTCGCCGCCGTCCCAGGATGCGCCGCCATCGCCAGCACCGGCGAACCGACTTCGGTCAGCCGCCGCTGAAGCTCGGCAGTGAACAGCAGGTTCGCGAGCTTCGACTGCCCATACGCCGCCACCGCCCGGTACCTCCGGCGTTCCCAGTTCAGGTCGGCGAAATCGATAGAACCGACCCGGTGCCCGTTCGACGAAACCGTCACCACCCGGCCCCGGATCCGCGGCAGAAGCAGGTTCGTGAGCGCGAAATGGCCGAGATGGTTGGTCCCGAACTGCGATTCGAACCCGTCCGCGGTGCGCGACAGCGGCGGGATCATGATGCCCGCGTTGTTGATCAGCAGGTCGATCGGCTCGGCGAACTCCGCGGCGAACGCGCGGACCGACGCCAGGTCGGCGAGGTCCAGCTGCCGGACTTCGACGTCGCCGGGCAGTTCCGAAGCAGCCTCGCGGCCGCTGCGCAGGTTGCGCACCGCGAGCACCACCCGCGCGCCCTTGGCTGCAAGCGCCGCGGCTGTCGCGCGGCCTAATCCGCTGTTCGCACCGGTGATCACGGCGGTGCGGCCGGTCTGGTTTTCCGCGAGAACGTCCATGCCCCCAAAGTAGGCACCGGCAACAATGTTGTCAACGGAAACATGCTGCTAGACTGACCGGGTGCCCGACCAGTCCGACGACCGTCCCTATCACCACGGCAGCCTCCGCACCGCCTTGCTGGACGCGGCCGAACGCGGGTTGCGCGCGCACGGAGCCGATCAGCTGTCGCTGCGCGACCTCGCCAGGGAGATCGGCGTCAGCCACGCCGCGCCGCGCCGGCATTTTCCGGATCGGCAGGCCTTGCTCGACGCTCTCGCGGAAGCCGGATTCGCGCGGCTGGACAACGCGTTGCGCTCCGCACTGAAGACCGCAGACGACTTTCCGGGGCGCGTGCACGCGGCGGCCACGGCGTACACCCGCTTCGCCACCGAGAACTCCGCGCTGCTGGAACTGATGTACACCAGCAAGCATCGCCCCGGCGCATCGCGGATCGTGCAGGCCGCCGAGGCGCCGTTCGGGCTGATGAACGACCTGATCGTCGAGGGCCAGGAGCAAGGCGCCCTGCAGGACGGGCCGCCGCAGCGGATCGGAGTCGTGTTGTTCGCGACGCTGCAAGGAATCGCGACCCTCGGCAACGGCGACCTCGTTCCGCCGGAATTGCTCGACGGACTCGTCGACACCGCCGTCGAACAGTTCCTGCGCGGCGCTCGTCCATAACAAAACCGGTCGGCCAAGCGAATGCGGCGCCCGATTGGATACCGTGGGCAGCATGGCTGACCAACGACCGCTCGGCTTGCGAGAACGCAAGAAGCTCGATACGCGCAAAGCGCTGAGCGACGCCGCTGTGGCGCTGATGTACGAGAGAGGTCCAGACAACGTTGTCCGCGAGGACATCGCGGAGCGCGCCGGGGTGTCGCTGCGGACCTTCAGCAACTACTTCGCCACGAAATACGACGCGGTCGCCTACCGGCAAGAGCACCGGATCCGGCGCAGCGCACAGCTATTGCGGGAGCGACCGGCGCACGAACCGCTGTGGACCGCGCTCGCCGAAGCGCTCATCGAACCGTTGCGCGCCGACGGAGTCCCGTACGGCCAGCCGGCATCCGACCAGCTCAGCGCGGTGCAAGCGTGGAGCGCGACGCCGGAAATGCGCACCGCGCTGGCCCGGGTCGAGACCGGCGATCTGGTCCGGGCGATCGCCGAACGCACCGGGACGCGGGTCGGCGAACTGTACCCGCAACTGGTGTCCGACATCGCGATCGCGGCGATGACCACCGTGCTGAACCGGTTCCTGGACGAGAGTCTGGAGAAGACAGTGCCGACGACGCTGCGGGAGGCGTTCGCCTCGATTTCCCTCGGCCTCCCGCCGCGATAGTCAGCGCCGCGACGCCGCGGGCAGCGAGTTTTCCCTGCCGTGCGCGCGAAATTCCGCCCGCAGTGCATCTCGATCCGCTGCGGTGAGCGGCCGGTACGGGCTGGTCCGGCTCGGCGCGTACCAGACCCGGTCGTCCTCCCAGCCCTGCGCGCGCAACGGCGCTTTGTCGATCTTGCCGCTGCCGGTGACCGGGGCCTCGTCGATGATCCGCACGAACGTGGGTCGCCATTTCGTACCGAGATCCGGTTGCGCGGCAAGGAATTCGTCGAAGTCTTCCGGATCGAACACGGTATCCTCGGCGAGAATGACCGACGTCATCAGCAGGTCTCCGGTCTTCGGATCGGGCACGCCGTAGCAGTGCGCCACCGCGAACGCCGGGTAGCGGCCCAGAATCCGTTCGACCGGGGCGGTGCCGAAGTTCTCGCCGTCGACGCGGAGCCAGTCCGCCGCCCGGCCGGCGAAGTACAGGTAGCCGTCGCGGTCACGGTAGCCGAGGTCGCCGGTCCAGAAGTCCTCGCCGCCGAATTTCAGCCGTTCGGCCATCGCGGCGGGATGCTTGTAGTAGCCCTCGAAGGTTTTCCCGCGGCCGACCGCGACGATCTCGCCGGTCGCTTCCTCGGCGTTCAGCAGCAGCCCGTTCTCGTCGAACTCCGCGAGCGGGCATTCCCGGTTGTCCTGGTCGCGGATTTCCGCGCGCATTCCGGGCGCGGGGCGCCCCAGCGCGTTCGGTGGCGCGTCCGGTTCCGGCACGATGCGAAGCCCGCCTTCGCTGGAACCGTAGCCTTCCCGTACTTCGCACCCGAATCGACGGCGGAATTCGGCGGATTCGCCCGGCGCGGCTTCGGAGCCGAAGGCGACCTCCAGCCGGTTGTCGGCGTCGGTCGGCTGCTCCGGCTGCGCGACGACGTAGCTGAGCACGCGGCCGACGTAGTTGAAGTAGGTCACGCCGTGCGCGCGGAGGTCCGGGATGAACTGCGACGCGGAGAACTTCCGGACCAGCACGATCGTCGCGCCGACCTTCGCCGCCGCCGCGAGGTTCATCATGATCGCGTGGCCGTGAAACATCGGCAGGCACAGGTAGGTGACCGAATCGCGGTGCAGCGAGACGCGTTCGGCCAGCGCGTCGGTCAACCGGCCGAGGCGGCCGTTGCCGCAGATCACCGCCTTCGGCGTGCCGGTGGAGCCGGAGCTGAACAGCAGCAGGAAGATCGCCGCTGGGTCCGGCAGCGACGCGGGCAGGTCCGCGTCGGCGTGCGCGGCCAGCAGGTCCTGGTACTCCGCTGACTCCACGTCGAGGACGCGCCGGACAGTCGGCAACTCCAGGCGCGCGACCTCCTCGCCGTACAGCGGTTCGGTGACCAGCACGTCGACGTCCGTGTGGCTGATGTCCGCCGCCAGCTCCGCGCCCCGCCGGGTGGAATTGATGCCGACTAGGACGTCGCCGGTCACCGCGGCGGCGAGGATCCAGAACACGAAATCCGGCAGGTTCTGCAGCAGCACCCCGACGTGCCGCTGCGTCCGGCCAGGCCCCGGCTCGAAGGTGCGCAGCAGCGAAGCCCGCACCGCCGCCTCGCGGACGACCTCGTCCCACGTCCAGCTTCGGCCCTCGAACCGCAGCCCGTCGTGCGTGTCCCCGCGCCGGGACCGGACGACTTCCGCGAACGTCTCCATCAGCGGTCCGCCGCGAGCACGATCGCGGAATGCGGCACCGGAGACCCGCCAGTCACGAGCACGTGCTCCACCGATTTCGCGGGCTGATTGACCGAGCTGCCGCGAATCAGCCGGACGCCCTCGGCGATCCCGTTGACCCCGTGGATATACCCCTCCCCCAACTGACCGCCGTGCGTGTTGACCGGCAGCCGTCCGTCGAGTTCGAGCGCGCCGCTGGCGATGAAGTCCTTCGCTACGCCGCGGCCGCAAAATCCGTATTCCTCCAGCTGCAGCAACACCATCGGCGTGAAAGCGTCGTACAGAATCGCGGCGTCGATGCCTTCCGGACCCACGCCCGATTGCGCCCACAACTGCTCGGCGACCAGCTGCACCTCGGGCATTTCGTCGATGTCCTCCCGGTAATAGCTGCTCATCGAAATCTGTTGCGGCCCAACGCCTTGCGCCGCCCCGGCGATCACCGCGGGCGGATGCGGGAGATCACGCGCCCGTTCCGCGCTCACGATCACCAGCGCTTGCCCGCCATCGCTTTCCTGACAGCAGTCGAGCAATCGCAACGGATCCGCGATCATCCGCGACGACTGATGATCTTCAAGCGTGATCGGCCGTTCGTGGAACCAAGCCTTCGGATTCACTGCCGCGTGTTTGCGCGAGAGCACCGAAACGCGGCCGAAGTCCTCGCTCGTCGCTCCGTATTTGTGCATGTACCGCCGCGCCAGAAAGGCCTCCTGCTGCGCGGGAGTGAGCAGGCCGTACGGATTGATCCAGTTCCGGTATTCCTGATCGGTATTCGCGGTGTAGGCGAACGGCGGCGGACCAGCCCCGAACCGGTGCCCGGAGCGTTCGTTGAACGCCCGGTACACCACGACGACGTCCGCGACCCCGGAGCTGACCGCGAGCGCGGCCTGCTGCACCGGTGCGCACGCCCCGCCGCCGCCGTGCGGGATGCGGCTGAAGAACTTCAGCTGCGGAATCCCCAACGCGCGGGCGACCGCGATCTCCGGGTTGGTTTCCATGGTGAACAGAGCGAATCCGTCGACTTCCTCGACCGGGATCTGCGCGTCGGCGAGCGCCGCGAGGACGCATTCGCAAGCGAGTTGCCATTCGCTGCGGCCGGAATTCTTGCTGAACTCGGTCGCGCCGATCCCGGCGATCGCCGCCTGCCTCGCGAAACTCATGCTGCCACCGTCACTCGCGCCGACACGTGCACGCCGCGTTCATGACTTCCGGTGACCTTGATCGTCGTCGCGTCCTGAGCCACCTCGATGACCTCGCCGACGAAAGTGAGCGTGTCACCGGGAAACAGCGGCAGCCCGAGCCGCAGCGAGACTTTGCGGATCCGGGTCGCCGGGCCGCGGACGTCGGTGACGTAGCGGTCGATGAACCCGTTGGTGGCGTTGATGCTGATGAAGACGTCCGGCATCCCGCGTTCGGCCGCCTTGCCCGGATCGTGGTGCACGTCCTCGAAATCCTGCGACGCGATCGCGGTCGCGACGATCGTGGTGCGGTCGAACGGGATCGCCAGCTCCGGCAGCCGGTCCCCAAGCGCCAGGGTCATCGGGTGTGCTCCTTCGGGTCTCGCGGCCACAGCTGTGGGAGGATCTCGCCGTGCGCGTGCTCGCTGAAGCCCACCTGCAGCGGCAGGTCCACTTCCAGCTGGTCGTGGTCGACTCCGGCGATGTCCGCGATCAGCCGGACGCCTTCCTCCAGATCGGCGAGGCCGACGGCGAGCGGGTAATCGAACGCGGGGTCCTTCGGGTGGTACAGCACCGTCCAGCTGTGCAATACCGCGCGCCCGCTGGCGACGACCGTGTCCCACGCGAAGCTCCGGCACACCGGACACGCCGGGCCGGGCGGATGCCGGAGGGTCTCGCAGTCGGCACAGCGCTGGATCTCCAGCCGTCCCTCGCGGGCGGCGGCGAAGAAGAACTGGTTGTCCTGGGTGATCGTGAGCCGCGGGACCGCGGTGTGCTCCCCCATCACGCGCTCCGCTCGGCCGGGCGGAACCGCAGGATGCGGAAGCGTTCGTCGACCAGCAGCTCGCCCGCTTCGTCCACATAGTGCTTGCGCAGCGTGACGAAATGCCCGTAGCCGAGCGCGGTGCGCTTGGCCTCCGAGACGGCTTCGATGGTGAAATGGCAGGTCACGTGCGTGCCCGGGGTGATCTCGCGGACGTACTCCTGCTCGACGTCGGTGGCCACCACCGAGGTGTAGCCGGCCGCGTCGAGCACGCTCATCAGCCGCGAGTACGCGAAATCCTCCACCGCGCCCTCGCGGCGCAGCTCCTGGATCTCGCGGTAGCGCCGGTAGCCGGCCATGACCCAGGTCGAGCACATCGCGGGCGGCGCGATCACGCCGGGGCGGCCGGTCGCCTTCGCCGCGGCGTCGTCGACGTACACCGGGTTGCGGTCGTCGACCGCCTCGACCCAGTTGCGGATCATCGCCTCGTTCACCGCGTACCGGGCCACCCGCGGCGGCTCGGCCTGCTGGCCGGTGAACTCGGCGAAGTCCGTCCGGAGACCGGTCATCACCCCTCCTTGAGCAAGCGTTTGGCAGGACGTTAGGAGCGCGCGGGAGGGCGGGCAAGCGAGAGTCCCGGTGGGCGGACGGGTCGTGAGTGGCGATGCCGGTTCTAACCGGCATAGCCACTCACGAGGCCCTACTCCCACCGCACCAGCCGCCGGACCACCTTCCCGGTCGCGTTGCGCGGCAACGGATCCCGGGTCAAGAACCAGGCCGTCGGGACCTTGTACCGGGCCAACCGGTCAGCGAGATAGCCGCGCAGGCCGTCAGCGTCCACTTCGGACTCAGCGCGAAGCACGACCTTCGCCGCGACGATCTGACCGTAATCCGGATCCGGCAGACCCGCGACAATGCACTCGGCGACACCGGGATGCCCGGCGAGCTGTTCTTCCACCTCCGCCGGGTAGATGTTCTCCGCCCCGCGCAGGATCAGGTCGCTGCGTCTGCTCAGCACAGTCAGCGCACCGTTGCGCAGCTGGCCGAGATCACCGGTGCGGAACCAGCCGTCCTCGGTGAACGCTGCTGCCGTCGCTGCCGGGTCGTTGAAATAGCCGAGCATCACCTGCGGGCCGCGAAGGTGGATCTCACCGTCAGTGCCGTCCGGGACCGGGCGGCCTTCGGTGTCGCGGATCTGCACTTCCATGTTCGGCACGGGACGGCCCGCCGTGTCCGGGTCGGCGAGAAGTTCGGCGGGAGTCGCGAGGGTGGCCGCGGTGGACGATTCGGTGAGGCCGTAGTTGGTGCTCAGCGAAGAGGCCGCGCCGGGCAGCGCGTCCCGTAGCTGGTCTTTCAGCTCGGCGGTCGACGGCGCGCTGCTGACCGAGACTGTCTTGAGCGTGCTTAGGTCGTAGCCGGACAGATCGGCTTCGACCAGGCGCGAGAGCATCGTCGGGACGGCACCCCAGTTGGTGATCCGTTCGGTCTGCACGAGGTCCAGCACCCGGTGAATGTCGAATTTCCCTTGGTACAGCACGGCAGTGTCGCCCACGGCGAGCCGTACGACGGCGAGGTTGTGCAGGGCGGCGATGTGGAACAGCGGCGTGGCCAGCAGAAACCGGCGGTCCCGCGCCGGACGGCCGAATTCCGCCGCGAGCGCGTCGTTGAACAGGTGGAACCAGACCGCGGCGAGGACGTTGCGGTGCGAATGCGTCGCGCCCTTCGGATGCCCGGAAGTGCCGCTGGTGAAGAGGATGACGGCCGGGTCGTCCTCTTCGACCGGCTCCGGTTTCAGCGCGGCGCCTTCGTGGCGGCCGAGGAGTTCCCGGTACTGCGGGCTGCCGAGTTCCAGCACCGGATATCCGTCCGCGACCAGCGGTTTCCGGGCCGCGTCGGTCAGCACGACCTTCGGCGTGGTCAGGTCGAGGCCGTGCGCGACCTCCGGCGCGGCCCACATCGAGTTCATCCCGACCGCGATCGCACCGAGCGACACCGCCGCCCAGAATCCGACTATCCACTCCGGACAGTTCGCCGCGCACAACGCGACCCGGTCCCCGCGGCCAACGCCGAATTCGGTCCGCAGCACCGCGGCCAGCGCGGAAACCTGTTCATAGTGCTGGGAAAAGGTGAGCCGACTGTCCACCGTGACCAGATACTCGCGGTCGCCGAACTCGCGCGAAGCCTCCAGCAATTCGGTCAGGCTCCGATGCCGCCGCGCGAACACCCGCGCCGGACGGCCCGCCACCGGTTCCGGCCGGATCTCGAACTCCGCGCCCGGCGCGGTCAGCCGCGCGACGATGTCGTCCCGATCAGTCATCGGTCGCCTCCCGTAGTGATCATCGGATCGTCAACTGCCCGCCGTCGACGTTCCAGCACTGCCCGGTCACCCAGCCCGCCTCGGCACTGGCCAGGAACACCGCGGCCGCCGCGATGTCGGCCGGCTCGCCTGCCCGGCGCAACGGCACCTGCGCGCGAACGTACTCGGCCCACGAATCCGGGTCCACGTCATCCAGTCTGCTCGTGCCGACGACGCCGGGGCACAGCGCGTTCACCCGGATCCCGTGCTGGCCCAGCTCTTTGGCGGTCGAAGCAGTCAGCGACTGCAACGCGGCCTTCGACGCGGAATAGGCCGCCGATCCGGCCCCGGACAGCTTCCCGCCGATCGACGAGATGTTCACGAACACCCCGCCGTCGCCTTGCTCGACCAGGTGCCGGCCGAACGCGCGGGTCATCAGGAACGGCCCGCGCAGGTTGACCTCGATGACCCGGTCCCAGGTCTCGACGTCGAGGTCCAGCACCGGAACGCGATCCGGTCCGCGCGCGGCCGCGGCGTTGTTGACGACGATGTCCACGCGGCCGAACGCGTCGAGGACGGTGGCTAGCAGACGGTCAACCTGCGTTGGGTCGGCTACGTCGCTCACCACCGGCAACGCCTGGCCGCCGAGCTGACGGATCTCGTCGGCCACGGACTGGATGTCCTGCCAGCCCGCCGCCTGCTCTTCGGGCGGGAATCGGTCGGGCGCGCGGCCGCTGCCAGTCACCACGACCGCGCACCCGGCCCGTGCCAGCTCGACCGCGATGGACCGGCCGATCGACCGCATCCGGCCCGCCCCGGTCACCGCCGCGACCTTGCCGTCGAAACCGCTCAGCGGATACATCTCAGAGCCGCTCCACAATCGCTGCCGTCGCCTGTGCTCCGCCAGCGCAGATCGCCACCAGGCCAAGCGTTTGGTCCCGGCGTTCCAGCTCGTCCACGATCTCCGCCAGCAGCCGGATCCCGGTCGCGCCGACCGGATGACCGATCGCGATGGCGCCGCCGTTGACGTTCAGCCGGTCCTCGTCGACGCCGAGCGTCCGGGCGAACGACAGCGGCACCGACGCGAATGCCTCGTTGACCTCGAACAGATCGATGTCCGCCACGGTCATTCCGGCCCGGCCCAGGACGCGTTCGGCGGCACGGATCGGTCCGTCCAGCAGGTACTTCGGCTCGGCGCCGACGATCGTCTGCGCGACCAGCCGCGCGCGCGGGCGCAGTCCGAAGGTCTGGTCGGCGTCGACCAGCAATGCGGCAGAAGCGCCGTCTGAGATCTGAGACGCCGTGCCTGCGGTGTGCAGGCCTTCTTCCTTGATCGGGGCCAGCCCGGCTAGTGCTTCGGTACTGGTGTCGCGCAGGCCTTGGTCGCGGTCGAACACGCCGTCGTCGAGCGGGACCGGCAGGATCGACCGGCCGAATCGGCCCTCGTCCCAGGCGCGGCGGGCACGTTGCTGGGAGCGGAGGCCGAACGCGTCCAGGTCCGCGCGGGTGAGCCCGCGCCGGGCAGCGATCCGGTCAGCGGCCTCGTACTGGGCAGGGAGGTCGACCTTCCAGGACTCCGGCCGCGGACGGCCCGCGTCGCCGAGGTTGCTCAGCAGCGGCACCCGGCTCATCGACTCGACCCCGCACGCCATGCCGACGTCCACCAGCCCGGCCGCGATCTGCGCGGCGATGAGGTGCACGGCCTGTTGCGCGGAGCCGCATTGCGCGTCGATGGTGGTGGTCGCGGTCTCGTCCGGGAGCCCGGCGTGCAGCCAGGCGAAGCGGCCGACGTTGTTCGACTGCTCCCCGGCCTGCGTGACGCATCCGGCGACGACATCGGTGACCAGCGCGGGGTCGATGCCAGTGCGTTCGAGGATTCCGCGCTGCACGTGGCCGAGGAGTTCGACCGCGTGGATCCCGGACAGTGCGCCGCGGCGCTTTCCGAACGGGGTCCGGATCGCGTCCACGATGACCGGAGTGCCCATCACGCACCTCCTGAAGTCGTGCGGGCCCAGGCGTCGGTGAGGACTGCCGCGTCGTCGCGTTCGGGGCAGGTCACGCGTAAGGCCAGCTCATTTTCTTGTTGCCACACCGAAATCCTCAGCGTCTCGCCGGGGATTACCGGCCCTGCGAAGCGTGCTCCGAGTTCACGGAGCCTCGACGGATGGCCGTCGAGGAAGTGGTCGACGACGGCTTTGGCGACCAGGCCGTAGGACGCTAGTCCGTGCAGGATCGGCGCTTTGAAGCCCGCTGCCGCGGCGAACTCCGGGTCTGCGTGGAGCGGGTTGAGGTCGCCGTTCAACCGGTAGAGCAGGGCCTGGTCGGCGGTAGTGGCGACGTCCAGCACGTGTGCCGGATCGCCTTCCGGCTTCTTCGGCCCAGGAGCGGTGCCTTGGTCGCCGCCGAAACCGCCCTCGCCGCGAGCCCAGATGGACATTTTCGAGGTCCACAGTGGACCATCGGCGTCCGCGACCTCGTGGGCCAGCACGATGACCGCGGCCCGGCCCTTGTCCTGGATTTCCGCGATCCGCGTGGTTCGTTCCGCCGAGCCGGACGTCGGCAACCGGTCGCGGTGGAGCGTGACGACCTGTCCGGCGTGCAGCAGCCTCTTGAGATCGACGTCCACGCCGGGCAGCGCCAAGCCTTCCGCAGGACTGTCTCCGGAAGAAATGCCTTGTCCGGCAACGAGAGCGAAGGTCGGGAGGACTTCCAGGTCGCGTTCGTAGCCGTACCGGAGCGTGGTGCCGGAGCCAAGGGAAAGGTGGTACAGCAGCACGTCCCTGGTGGTCCAGGTGAGCTGCTGGGTGCGCGGCGGGGCGTTGAGCGCCTTGTCGAGATCGATGGGCACGTGAGTCTCCTAGGCCGGGGCGCCGATCGGGGGTGCGGACGGGAGCCGGTCCCCGAGTTCGGCGGCGAGCGCGTCGGCGGTGCCGAGGGTGAAGGCGACCTGGCGGCCCCAGAGGAAGTAGCGGTGGATCGGATAGTCGACGTCCGCGCCGATGCCGCCGTGCAGGTGCTGGGTCGCGTGCACTACCCGCAGTCCCCCGCGCGACGCCCACCACTTAGCGACCAGCGCGGCGATTTCCGCTTCGTCCTCGCGGCCTTCGTCCAGCAGCCAGGCAGCGCGTTGAGTGCAGACGCGGATCGCCTCGGTGTCGAGATAGGCATCAGCTGCCCGCACGGCGACAGCTTGATTTGTCGACAGTGGACGTCCGAATTGGACTCGCTCCGAGGTGTACTTCGCGGTGGTCGCCAACGCCTGGGCACACACGCCGACGCTGACCGCCGCCAGCGCGACCCGGAGTCGGCGAAGCGTCCACTGCAGAGCGTCTTCGCCGGAGACCAGGATGTCCTGTGCAGTGACCCTTGCTTTGCTGAAGACGATTGACGCGTGGCTTTCCCGGCTGGTGACTTCGACCGGAGTAACACTGAGGTTTACCGTCGAGACGAGTACTAAGTGGACTTGATCCTCTTCCTTGACCGGCACCAAGACCAGGTCGGCCTGCGCACCGGCGGGAACCGACGCGACTTCGCCGGTGAGTTCGAGTTCGTCGCCGCGCCGGGTCGCGGTGACCGAAACTGTGTCGTCGAACGCACCGACCAGCAGCGTCGAACCGTCCAGCACGCGCGGCAGGATCCGGTTCCGCTGATCCTCGGAGCCGAACTGGGCAACCGGCAGCACACCGCCCGCGATCACGTTCCACAAAGGAACCGGCGCGACGTGCCTGCCCGCTTCTTCGAGCAGCACCGCCAAGCCGGACATCCCCAGCCCGGCCCCACCGTCCCTTTCGGAGAGACAGATCCCGAGGAGGTCCGCTTCGGCGAGCACTCGCCAGAGGTCGGCGTCGAAGCCGCCCTGCTTCTCGACGGCCACCACCCGGTCGATGCTCGCGCGGTCGGCGAAGATCTTGGCGGCCAGCTCGCGGACCGCGCCCAGATCGTCGTTGAGGTCGAAATCCATGTCAGCTCCTGGCCTTTTCCGGACGACGGCGTGCGGACAGCGTCATGCCGAGGGTTTTCGCGGCGACGATCTCGCGCAGCACCTCGTTGGTACCGCCGCCGAACGTGTTGTTCTGCGCACGCCGGGCGAGCGTCTCGACGCGTCCGTTGACCGCCGCGCCGGGCGAGTCGGGCCGCAGCAGGCCGCGAGCGCCGAGCACTTCCTGGAGCCTGCTGTACACGGTCACCACCGCTTCGGTGCCGAACACCTTGGCGGCAGCGGAATCCCCGCCGCCGAGGGTGCCCGCGGCGACGTCCGCGACCAGCCGCAGGTTGATCAGGTCAGTGGCGCTGAGCAGCGCGTACACCTCGGCCAGCGTGTGCCGGACCCACGGCAGGTCGTACACCGTTCCCGGACCGAACGGTTCCTCCTGTGCCCACTTGAGTACCGCGTCGTACATCTGGTTCGCGATGCCGCCGCGCGCGGCGAGGGCGACGCGCTCGTGGTTGAGCTGGCTGGTGATGAGCCGCCAGCCGTTGTTGAGTTCGCCGACCACATTGGACAGTGGAATCCGGACGTCTTCATAGTACGTCGCCGAGGTACTGATCCCGCCCACCGTATGGATTTCGGTGGCGGAGAAGCCCGGGGTGTCGGTCGGTACGAGCACGACGGAGATGCCGCGATGCGGGGGCGCTTCCGGATCGGTCCGGACTGCCAGCCAGATCCAGTCGGCGAAGATGCCGGCGCTGGTGAAGATCTTGCTGCCGTTGATGACGAGCTCGTCGCCGTCGATCTTCGCCCGCGTCTGCAGCGACGCCAGGTCGGTGCCCGCGCCGGGTTCGGTGTAGCCGATGGCGAACATCAGCTCGCCGCGCAGGATCGGCGGGAGGAAGAACTTCTTCTGTTCTTCGGTGCCGTGATGCATCAATGCCGGCGCGACGGTGTTCAACGTGACCAGCGACAGCGGAGCCCCGGCGCGCAAGACCTCGTCGTAGAACACGAAAAGCGCTTCCGGGTCCTCGCCGCGGCCGCCGTATTCCTCCGGCCAGCCGAGGCCGAGCCAGCCGTCCGCGCCCATCCGGCGCAGGATCCGGTCGAACACCGGGCCGCCCTCGGTCTGCTCGACCAGCGCGCGGCGGTCGTCCTCGTCGATGATGCGGGCGAAGTACTCGCGCAACTGCGCGCGGAGCCTTCGCGAGCGCTCCGACAGCTCCGGATGCATGCGTTTTCTCCTATTAGTCGGGTCAGCGGGGCAAGCCGAGGACGCGTTGAGCAATGACATTGAGCTGGATTTCGACCGTGCCGCCGCCGAACAACACAGCGGGCAAGCCGAGATGGTCGATGACGTGCCCGTCCTCCGCGCTCGACGAAGCGGGGCCGAGCAGGGCGATCACCTCGCGCGAACCCTCCTGCTGGGCGAGCGCGCTGAACACCTTCTGCACGCTGACCTCGGCCCCGAGATCCATCCCCGCGAGTCGCGCCAGCACGCTGCGGAGGCCGAGCGTGGCGAGCGTCAGTTCCCGCGACACGCAGCGGCCGAACGCTGCCAATGCGTCGGAATCATCCGGATTGTCGCGGAGCAACTGGCGGATCCGGTCCGACGAACCGTGCGCGAGCGTCGCGCCCATGTTGTGCCGTTCGTTGGCGAGCGTGGTGGTGGCGAGCCGCCAGCCGCTGTTCGGTTCGCCGACGAGATCGCGGTCCGGGACGAAGACGTCGTCCAGAAAGACCTCGTTGAACTCCGCGCGTCCGGTGGCCTGCCTGATCGGCCGAATAGTGACGCCTTCCGCAGCCAGGTCGACGAGGAAGTACGAGATGCCCCGGTGCCGTGGTGCGTCCGGGTCGGTCCGGGCGAGGCAGACGCCCCAGTGCGCTTCGTGGGCCAGCGACGTCCAGACCTTCTGGCCGGAGATCCGCCAGCCACCGTCCACTTTGGTCGCGCGGGTGCTGAGCGAGGCGAGGTCGGAACCCGCGCCCGGTTCGCTGAACAGCTGGCACCAGCGGATCTCACCGCGCAGAGTCGGCAGGACGAACCGGTCGCGCTGTTCCGGAGTGCCGTGCACGAGCAGGGTCGGCAACACCCATTCGCCGATCACCGTGGTGGGCTGGGGAATTCCGCGACGGTCGAACTCCTCGGCGATGACGGCTTGTTCGAGCGGTCCGGCGTCCAGTCCGTACGGCTTCGGGTAGTGCGGTGCGGCGAGACCTGCGTCGGCGAGCAACCGGACGGACGGCTCGGCTTGGTCGAGGACGGACGCGACCTGGCTGCGCAGTTCGGGGCAGTCTTGTGGGGTGGCGAGGGTCAGGTCGCGAGTCGTGGTCTGGGCGCGCTCGCCGAGGGTGCGGGCGGCTGAGCGGCCGAGGGAGCCGGACAGCGCGACGGCACGTCGCCAGTACAGGTGCGCGTCGTGTTCCCAGGTGAAGCCGATCGCGCCGAGGAGACGGACGCAGCTGACAGACGCATCCACTGCGGCAGGGAGCGCGGCGTGTCTGGCCTGCGCGGCCGAAAGTGCTTGCTGCGCGAGGGAATGCTGCTCGGCGCGAGCCGCGTCCCAGGCGGCGGCCGTCGCGATCTCCCGTTGCAGAAGGATGCCTGCGGCTTGATGTTGGACCGCTTGGAACGAGCCGATCGGACGGCCGAACTGGACGCGGGTACGGACGTGGTCGACGGCGCAGTCCAGGGCCCAGCTGCACAGTCCTGCTGCCTCCGCCGCCGCTGGGACCGCGAGGGCCAGCTCGGCGCGTTCCGGCTGGATCTCAATGAGGTTGTCGTGAGATACCAGGAAGTTCTCCAGCTTGAGCCGGGCTGCGGATCTGGTCAGATCAACGGCTTCGACGGGGATCAGCTGGCCGGGCTCCGGCCGGAACACGAACCAGATCCGTTCAGCGCGGACCACGGCGATCTCCGCGTCCGCGAGCCCGAGCGCCGGGCTGCTGGTGCCGTTGATCCGCCAGCCGTCGGCGGTGCTCGCAGCGCTGAGGCCGTCGAGCACAACAGCGCCGGTCGCGCCTCCGGCGAACGCGGCAAGCTCTTCCGTCGGCTCGGCCGCGGCGAGGACAGCACTGGCGGTGACGGTCGGCAGGAACGGACCAGGCACCAGGTGACGGCCGAATTGTTCAGCCACCACGGCGAGTTCGAGCAGGCCAGCGCCTTGGCCGCCCACGGATTCCGGCAGGTGCGGGGAGTGCCAGCCTTGTTCGGTCACTACCTTCCAGAGGCCCGGCCGCCCGGGTTCGGCGCGGGTCTCGGCGATCGGCGCGTGCCGGGCGGCCCACCCGGCGGCGGAGGCGGCCAGGTCGCGGTGTTCCTCGGACAGGGCAATCGGCATGGTTCAGATCCGTTCGACGAGCACGCAGCTGGTGGCGGCCGCGGCGCAGATCGCGATCATCGCGAGGCTGGCGTCGCGGCGTTCGAGTTCCTCGACAGCCGTCGCGAGGAGGCGGATTCCGGTCGCGCCCGCCGGGTGGCCGAGCGCGATCGCGCCGCCGAGGACGTTGAGCTTGTCCTCCGGGACGCCGTGCGCTTGCGCAAAAGACAGCGGGACGGCGGCGAAGGCCTCGTTGACCTCGAAAAGATCGATGTCGCCGATCGTCAGGCCGGTGCGATCGAGAAGTTTTCGCGCCGCGGCGACCGGCCCGTCGAGGAGGTACTCGAGGTCGCCGCCGATGACGCACTGTGCGAGTAGCCGCGCTCGTGGGCGGAGACCGAGTTCGTCGGCGCGGCTTCGGGACAGGAACAGCGCGGCGCTCGCACCGTCGGAGACCTGGGACGAGGTGCCCGCGGTGTGCAGGCCGTCCGGGACGGTGGTGCGGAGTCCGGCGAGCGCTTCCGTCGAGGTTTCGCGGAGCCCCTGGTCGCGGGTGATCGGTTGACCGTCCGGCAGTTCCAGCGGGAGGACTTGGCGGTCGAAAAGCCCGGCGTCCCAAGCCTTTCGCGCGTTGTGCTGGGACCGGAGTCCGAACGCGTCGAGGTCCGTCCGAGTCAGTCCGCGCTTCCGGGCGATGCGATCCGCCGCGGTGTACTGGTCGGGGGTGTTGAGATGCCAGTCGGCGGGCCTCGGCGTACCAGCGCCGGTCCCCTGCTTCGGGGTGAGCGGCACGCGCGACATCAGCTCGACGCCGCACGCGACTCCCGCGTCGACGGTCCCGTTCGCGATCTGCCCGGCGAGCAGGAAGGACGCCTGCATCGACGTACTGCACTGGGCGTCGATGGTGGTGGCACCGGTCGCGGTCGGGAGGCCGCCGTAGAGCCAGGCGGTGCGGACGACGTGGCCGTACTGCTCGCCCAGCGGCGTGACGCAGCCGCCGATCACCTGGTCGACCGCGTGCGGGTCGAGACCGGTGCGGCCGAGGACGCCCTGCTGGACGCGGCTGAGCAACTGGACGGCGTGCAGGGCGGAAACCCAGCCGTCGCGTTTGCCGAACGGCGTGCGGACCGCGTCAACGAGGACTGGCGTCGTGTCTTTCAAGCCCGGATCTCCTTCTCGCGGGGAAGGCCGGACCGGCCCCTTGGTCGTCGAGGTAATCGAGCAAGCGTTTGGTTGGAGGTTAGCTTCGGCCCGGTGGGCGGGACAAGCGCGCGTACTGGTGAGCGGGAGTGGCCAGCCCGCGTGCGACGTCGAAGAGTCGCCCGGTCAGCCTGCGGCACTTCTCCCCCGCCGCGAGCCGCCGATGCCACTCACCGGGAGCAGCCGCACGTCACCGGCCCGCGATCGGCACCATGACGGCATCCCTTCCCGGCATTGGAGGCCCCGTGTCCCACCCCAGCACCGCCCTGTCCGGCCGCACCGCCATCGTCACCGGGGCCGGCGCCGGACTCGGCCGGGCCGAAGCGCTCGCGCTCGCCGCGGAGGGGGCGAACGTCGTCGTCAACGATGTGAGCGACGCCGGGGACAAGGTCGTCGCCGAAATCGAAGCGAGCGGCGGCCGGGCGCTGGCCGTTCCGGGCGACATCGGCGACTGGCAGTACGCCGAAGACCTCGTCACCGCCGCGACTGATCACTTCGGGTCACTCGACATCGTCGTCAACAACGCCGGCATCACCCGCGACGCGATGCTCTTCAACCTCGACGAGAAGGCCTGGGACGACGTCATCCGCGTCCACCTCAAGGGCCACGCGGCACTGTCCCGCGCGGCGGCGCGGCACTGGCGGCAGCTCAGCAAAAGCACTGGTGAGCCCACCTATGGACGCCTGATCAACACGTCGTCGGAAGCATTCCTCCTCGGCGGCGCGGGACAGCCGAACTACGCGGCGGCGAAGGCGGGGATCGCCGCGCTGACGTTGTCCTGCGCGCGAGGCTTGAGCCGCTACGGCGTCCGCGCGAACGCGATCTGCCCGCGCGCCCGGACGGCGATGACCGACGGAATCTTCGCCGCGGGACGCAGCGCGGGCGGATTAGACATCCTCGCGCCGGAACGGGTCGCGGCATTCGTCGCGTACCTCGGCTCCCCGGCGGCGGACGCGGTGAACGGACAGGTGTTCGTGGTGTACGGAGACATGGTCGCGCTGCTCGCCCCGCCGACGGTCGAGCATCGGTTCGTCTCCGAGCAGGGCGCGTTCGACCCGGCTGAGCTGGAGCGAACTGTCACGCCTTACTTCGCTGGGCGCGACCCGCAGAAAACGTTTGCGGCCAGCGACATCGTGCGACTCGACGACACCGAGACAACCTCGTGAGTGGCGATCCCGGTTAGAACCGTGATCGCCACTCACGACTCACCGCACCGCCGCAGCCATCTCCTCCAGCATCGGCCGCACATCCCGACGGCGATACCCCAGCAGCTCCGTCTCACGGGCGTCCGGTTCGTACGAGATCGTCGCGCCGCGACCGGGAACCAGCACCCGGGCCGGCAAAAACGGGTGCTCCTCGTCGCGTTCTTCCAGCGTCCGGCCGGAGCCGGAGACGTCGAAAACCAGCTGGAAGTAGTCCCGGAAGCTGAGGTTTTCGTCCCCGACCAGGTACGCCGCGCCGGATTCGCCGCGCAGCAGCGCACCCTCGACGGCCTCGGCCAGGCTCCGCACGGACAGGTAGTTCGTGCCGCCGACCGGCGCGAAGTCCGGCACCTTCCCGACTAACTCCCCATCAGCCCAGGCCAGCATTTTCGCGAACTGCCGCGTCGACCGGCCGGGGGCCATTCCGACGATCGACGGCGGGTTCAGCGTGCACACCGCGAAGCCGTCCCCGGCGAGGGCGCGCGCTCCTTCGTCGGCCAGGCGGCGGGCGTCGACGTACGGGTTCGTTTCCGCGAGATCCGGCCGGATCTGGTGGTAATAGCTGCCGATCTGGACGAATCGGCCGACGCCCGCCCGTTTCGCGCGTGCGGCGATCGCGGTCACGCCGTCGATTTGGTACGTCCGCCAGAATTCCTCGTCGCCCCAGCCGGATACATGCCGGATGTCTTGTCCGGCGGCGAAAACGACAGCATCGAACGGGGCCAGTGCGGCCTCGTCGAAACCGTCGTGGGCGTAGTCGCCCAGCAGCACCGGCAGGCCCGCGACCAGGGAATCGGCGTCGGGTTCGTGTCGTCCGGCGACCGTCACGGAATGACCGGCACCGCTCAAATGTGCGGCGGTGTTCGAGCCGATCATGCCGGTGCCGCCGATGACCAAGACCTTCATGCGCAATTCCTCTATCCGAAGTGGACGCGTCCGCCGTCGACGACCGGGCCGCGTTCCGATGTGATCCGCAGGCCGCCGTCGGACCAGCCTTCTACCTGCAGTTGCTCGCCAGGGAACACCGGTGCGGCGAAGCGGCCTTCCAGGGACGTCAGGTCCGCTGGGTGTGCGCCGACCTGGCGGGCCGCGACCAAAGCGCCCGCGCCGAGGGTCGCCAAACCGTGCAGGATCGGGCGCGGCTGGCCGATTCCCGCTGCTGCCGCGGGGTCGACGTGGATGTGGTGCCGGTCCCCCAGCAGCCGGTAGAGCAAGGCCTGATTGTCCGTAGTGGACAGTGGCGCAGTCCAATCCGGACTGTCCAAAGCAGGCGGACGGCCGGGGCCGCGTTCGCCGCCGAAACCGCCGATGCCGGGACAGAACAACGACCAGGTCGCGACGAAGTAGTCCGATTCGACGGCAACGTCATAAACCGCCGCACTGCCTTTGTCCCATACCTCCGGAACGCGGGCCTGCATGGAAATCTCCCCCGCGTGCGGCAGCGGCTTCAAGACTTCCAGCCGTTGCGAACCATGCACCGCGTTGCCGACCTCGAACGCTCCGGCCGAGCCGAGGACGTCCGGAGCCCATTGGGCTAGTGTCAGCGCGAAAGGCGGCAGCACCCGAAGCCGGTCCTCGAAGACCAAGTCGAGTTCGTCCGGCCGGGCGCCGATGGCGAGCGCGTAGAGGATCGGGTCGCGGTCGGTGTAGGCGACGGCGCGCTCGCCGAGGACCCGGCCTTTCCAGTCCGCGGGGCTGCTCACTGTGCCCCGTAAACCGGTTCGGGCGCGGGCGCTTCCTTCAGCAGTTCGCGCACGGCCGGACCAGCTTCAGCGGCGGTCCAGCGCCGATCCAGTTCGCGGGACGGGCCGTGGCTCCAGCCGTTCTCCAGGCAGATCCGGCCGCCTTCGACCTCGATCACGCGGCCGGTGACGTCCGCGGCGTCCTCGCTGGCGAGCCAAGCGACGATCGGCGACACGTTGCCCGGGTGCATCGCGTCGAACCCGTCGTCCGGCGCGGCCATCTGGGCGGCGAACGGACCCTCGGTCATCCGGGTGCGCGCGGCCGGGGCCAGCGCGTTCACGGTGATGCCGTACCGGCCGAGTTCCGCGGCTCCGACCAGGGTCAACGCGGCGATCCCGGCCTTGGCGGCGCTGTAGCTGCCCTGGCCGATGCTGCCCTGCAGCCCCGCACCGGAGGTGGTGTTGATGATCCGCGCCGCCCGCGTACGCCCGGCTTTCGCCTCCGCGCGCCAGTAGCCCGCGGCGTGGTGCATCAGCGCGAAATGCCCCTTCAGGTGGACCGCGACGACCGCGTCCCACTCCTGTTCGCTGGTGGTCACGATCATCCGGTCGCGCACGAAGCCGGCGTTGTTGACGACGATGTCCAGCCCGCCGAACGTATCGACCGCCTGCCGCACCAACGCTTCCGTCGCCGCGAAGTTCGCGACGTCGGCACCGTTGGCCACCGCTTCGCCGCCCAGCGCACGGATCGCCTCGACCACCTCACCGGCCGGACCGTCGGACGCCCCCTCGCCCGCACCCGACGTGCCGAGGTCGTTCACCACGACGCGCGCGCCCTGGCGGGCGAGTTCCAGTGCGTGCTCGCGGCCGAGTCCGCGGCCGGCCCCGGTCACGATCGCGACCCGGCCCTCCAAGATCCCGCTCACATCATCTCCGTTCGTCTTCGGCAGGCGAGGCGGTTCCCCGTAAACCAAGCAAGTGTTAGGCTACCAAGCAATCGCTAGGTTAGGAACGCACGTGACGATTTCCACGCAGCTCCACGACAACGGCACCTTCGTGGTCACCATGGACTACCCGCCGGTGAACGCCCTGCCGGTCGCCGGATGGTTCCGCCTCGCCGAAACCGTGCGGGAGGCGGGCGAGGACCCGGCGGTGCACGTCGTCCTGCTCCGCGCCGAGGGCCGCGGCTTCAACGCCGGCGTCGACATCAAGGAAATGCAGCGCACCACCGGTTTCGACGCCCTGGTCGGCGCGAACCGCGGCTGTTACCTGGCATTCAAGGCGATCTACGAATGCGCCGTGCCGGTGATCGCCGCGGTGAACGGCTTCTGCCTCGGCGGCGGCGTCGGGCTGGTCGGCAACTGCGACACGATCATCGCCGCCGACGACGCGTACTTCGGCGTCCCCGAGGTAGACCGCGGTGCCCTCGGCGCGGCGACCCACCTCGCCCGCCTGGTCCCGCAGCACCTGATGCGCACGCTGTACTTCACCAGCCGCACTATCGCGGCGAAAGACCTGGTACAGCACGGTTCGGTACTGGAAACCGTGCCAGCCGCCGACCTGCACGACGCCGCACTCGCCCTGGCCGCCGAGGTGGCCGAGAAGGACCCGCGCGTCATCCGGGCCGCGAAAGCCGCACTGAACGGCATCGACCCGATCGACGTCAACCGCAGCTACCGTTACGAACAGGGCTACACCTTCGAACTCAACCTCATCGGAGCCGCCGACGAACACCGCGACGCCTTCGTCGCCACCGGCCGCCCGACGAACGACTGACTCGAGGAGACCCGTGCCTCTCCGCACCCCGCTCACCGAGCTGACCGGCGTAACCCACCCGATCGTGCAAACCGGCATGGGCTGGGTCGCCGGCCCACGGCTGGTGTCCGCGACCGCCAACGCCGGTGCCCTGGGCATCCTCGCCTCCGCGACGATGACCTACGACGAGCTCGACCACGCCATCAAAGAAGTCAAACAGCGCACGGACAAACCCTTCGGCGTCAACCTGCGCGCCGACGCGGGCGATGCCACCGAACGCGCGGAACTGCTGATACAGCACGGCGTCAAAGTGGCATCTTTCGCCCTGGCCCCGAAAAAAGACCTGATCGCCCGGTTGAAGGACCACGGCCTGGTCGTCATGCCCACCGTCGGCGCCGCCCGCCACGCCGAAAAGGTCGCCTCGTGGGGCGCAGACCTGGTAATGATGCAAGGCGGCGAAGGCGGCGGCCACACCGGCCCGACTGCCACCACCCTGCTGCTGCCATCCGTACTGGACGCAGTTGACATCCCAGTAGTCGCCGCCGGAGGCTTCTTCGACGGCCGCGGCCTAGCCGCCGCGCTGTCCTATGGTGCGGCTGGCATCGGCATGGGCACGCGCTTCCTGCTCACCAGCGACAGCGCGGTTCCGGACGAAATCAAGCGCACGTACCTGGGCTTCGGCCTGGACGGCACCGTCGTCACCACCAAGGCCGACGGCATGCCGCACCGCCTGCTGCGCACGCCGTTCATCGAGGGCCTCACGAAGGAAGGCTTCGTCCAGCGAATGGCCCGAACCCTGCGCCGGACCAAGGATTTCAAGCGGTTGAGCGGGCAAT
The DNA here is from genome assembly GCF_053587275.1 of Amycolatopsis sp. NPDC003676. Taxonomy (NCBI): domain Bacteria; kingdom Bacillati; phylum Actinomycetota; class Actinomycetes; order Pseudonocardiales; family Pseudonocardiaceae; genus Amycolatopsis; species Amycolatopsis sp. NPDC003676. The sequence continues at coordinate 864 of NZ_JBSFNS010000028.1, read as the reverse complement.
CCTGGCCGAGCTTGGTCGCCGATGGCCTGCGCATGAAACGCGGCAGCGACCGTTCGTGGACGCAGACGATGCTGGCCGCGAACACCCCCATGCTGCTCAAGGCCGGTCTGGTGGAAGGCGACACGCGCGCCGGGATGCTGGCGGCCGGGCAGGTGGTCGGGGTGATCGAGGACCTGCCGAGTTGCGCGGAACTGGTGACTCGGATTGTGGAGAGCGCACAGGAACGACTGAAGGCCACCGCCGCGCTGGCGGACTGAGCCGAAGTACGTGAGGGGAACCCTGAGGAACTCTGATTCCCTCAGGGTTCCCCTCACGACCCGCCGCGCGCCGCGCAGGCCGCTCACCCCCGCACGGACAGCCGAGTGGCCCGCTGGCCCTTGGCTCCCCGCACGGACAGCCGTTGGTCGTGAGGGGCCCCTTCACGGACTTAGATTCCAATGCCAGGGACTTAAGCCGGGCGGCCTCAGCCTGCCGACCATCCATAAAGGACACTCGGTTCGGTGAAATGCCCGATTAATGCCAGGATGATCGTTTCTTCAAGTCTGTGAGGGACTCCTTGAGGGAATCTGATTCCCTCAAGGAGCCCTTCACAGCCCTCCCGCTCGCCGCCGCGATGCGCGTCCCAATGTGGCATTCGGTGCATCCCACGCACCCAATGTGGCATTCGTAGCGAAACATGCACCCAACGCCACATTGGGGCGCTAGCCCCCGCCCCTAACGAACCGCAGCCGATGCACCCGACTAAGGCACCCACACCCCCCGCACCCCGATACGAAGCCAAAAACACGGCGCGGGGGTGCTTGGACAAGGGCTACGTGTCCGGTTACTTCGTGACCGACCCGGAGCGCCAGGAAGCCGAGCTGG
>NZ_JBSFNS010000027.1:0-92596 GCF_053587275.1 Amycolatopsis sp. NPDC003676 | reverse complement strand
GGGGTCGACGCGTACCTGGCCGAGCACGGGATCGGCACCGACTGGTTCGGCATCGCGTGGGTGAGTTCCCTCAGGGTTCCCCTCACGTACTTCGGCACCGCGCGACAGGCTCGGCGACTTACAGGACCTGCGACAAGAACTGCTGCAACCGAGGACTAGCCGGTGCCTCGAACACCTGCTCCGGCGTCCCCTGCTCCACGATCCGGCCCGCGTCCATGAACGCGACCTCGTCCGCCACACTCCGGGCGAAGCCCATCTCGTGGGTCACCACGATCAGCGTCAGGCCCCGCGAAGCCAGCCCGGCCATCAGGTCCAGGACGCCCTTCACCAGTTCCGGGTCGAGCGCGCTCGTCGCCTCGTCGAAGAGCATCACTTCCGGTTCCATCGCCAGCGCTCGGGCGATCGCCACCCGCTGTTGCTGGCCGCCGGACAACGCGGCCGGGCGGTACGGGGCCTTGTCGCCAAGGCCGACTTCCGCCAGGCGCGCCCGGGCGACCTCGATAGCGTCCTCTTTGGACAGACCGCGCACGCTGCGCAGCGGCAGCACGATGTTGTCCAGCACGCTTCGATGCCCGAAAAGGTTGAAGTGCTGGAAAACCATCCCGACGCGCTGGCGCAGCGCGTCGGGATCCGAGGCGATGACGCTTTCCCCGTCCAGCAGCAGGTCGCCGCTATCCGGCTCCTGCAGGCGGTTCACGCAGCGCAGCAAGGTCGATTTACCGGAACCGGACGGGCCGATCACGCACGTGGTGCTCCCGCTCGGCACCTTCAGGTTCACCCCGCGCAGGACCTCCAGCGTCCCGAATCGGACGTGGATGTCCTTCAGTTCCACCGAAGAAGAACGAATCGCTGTACTCATAACGTCCCACCCGCGAGCATTTCGTTGCTCTCCGCCGTCACCTTGCGGCCGGTCTGCAGCCGCTTGTCGATGTAGTTCACCAGGTGCGTCAGCGGAACCGTGATCACCAGGTAAACCACACCGGCGGCCACCAGCGGCGACAAGTTGCCCGTGTTGGCCGCGAGGTCCTGGCCAATCCTGAACAGTTCTCGTTGCGAGGTAAGGAAACCGAGGAAGTACACCAGGGTCGAGTCCTTCACCAGCGCGATGAACTGGTTCACCAGCGCGGGCAGCACCCGCCGAACGCCCTGCGGGATCACCACCAGCAGCATCGCCTTGGAGTAGCTCATGCCGAGCGCGCGGCTCGCCTCCAGCTGTCCTTTGTCGACGCTCTGGATGCCCGCCCGGAAGATCTCGCCGATGTACGCGGCGGCGATCAGGCTCAGCGCGGCGATGCCCAGCGGGTACGGGTTGTTGCCCACCACATTGCGGGCGAGCAGGCCGACGCCCTGACCGATCACCAGGATGGTCAGGATCGCGGGCAGCCCACGGAAAATGTCCGTGTACACCCGCGCCGGCCAGCGCAGCCAGCGTTTCGCGGACAGGCCCATCACCGCGAGCACCATGCCGAGCAGGGTCCCGATGACAGCCGCCGCCACCGAAAGGATCAGGGTGTTCAGCAGGCCGGTCTTGAGCAGGTCCGGGAAAACCTCCCAGATGTACTGCCAGTTCAGGAAAGTGTCGAAAAACTGATCCATCAGGCTACTTCGTCTTGAAATCCGCGGGAACCGGAATGCTCGGCTCGAACTGCTGGTGCACCTTCGCCCAGGTGCCGTCCGCGACGGCCTTCTTGATGCCGTCGTTCAGCTTGCCCAGCAGTTCGGTGTTGCCCTTCCGCACCGCGTATCCGTGCGGGATGCTGGTCGTGATCGCCTTCGTGACCTTCAGCTCGGGGTTCTTGGTCGCGTAGTCCTCCGCGGACACCTGGTCGAACACCGCGCCGTCGATCGCCGAGGACTTCAGCGCGCTCAGCGCCGCCGCGTCGTTCGGGAACCGGACCGCCTGCGCTTTCGGCGCGTTCGCGGCGAGCCAGGTGTCCGACACCGTGCCCTGCACCACGCCGATCCGCTTGCCGGTCAACGAGTTCTCGTCACTGATGCCCGCGCTCGCCTTCGCTTCGATGCCGAGCGACTGGTAGTTGTACGGATCGCTGAACGCCACCGTCTTCTTGCGCTCGTCGGTCTGCGCGATCGCCGAGCTGCCGATGTCGAACCGGCCGTTCGCGACGCTGCCGAGCAGCGCCGAGAAATCGGTCGCCACGAATTCCAGCTTCAGGCCCTCTTTCGCGGCGATATCCTTCAGCAACGCGTTGTCGAAGCCGGTGAATTCGCCGTTTTCCTGGTACGCGTTGGGCCGGGAATCGCTCAGCGTGCCGACTCGCAGGGTCTCGCCCGCGTCGCCACCGCACGCGGTGAGACCGGCGACCAGTGCCGCCGCGAAGGCGGTGACGATCAGTTTCTTCATGCCACCAGTGTGCCTGGGCATCAGGAGTTCGCCACCGGGAGGCCGGGGCCGCCCTTCTCCAGCTCCTTCGCGACCGGCGCCTCCTTGAAGAACTGCGCGTGCAGCCGGGCCGCGGTGCCGTCGGCGATCGCCTTGGCCAGTCCGTCGTTGATCTTCTTCAGCAGCTCGGGGTTCGACTTGGCGACCGCGAAAGCCGACGGGGTGTCCTTGTCCGCGACGGTGTAGCCGAATTCGAGCGGAATCGTCGGGTTCTGGTCGATGTACTTCTGGCCGATGTCCTTCGGCACGACCCAGCCGTCGAGACCGCCGGTCTTCAGCTGCGCGAAACCGGCGTTGTAGTCCGGGAACCGGACAACCTGCGCACCGGCGAGCTTGCCGGCGAACTCGTCCTGCACCGAACCCTGCACGACGCCGACCCGCTTGCCCGCGAAGGAGTTAGCGGCGGGCAGCGCGGCGCCCTTCTTGCTGACGACGGTCGTGTAGCTGGTGTCGTAGCCGTTGCTGAACGCCACGGTCTTCTTGCGCGCGGCGGTCGCGGAGATCGTTGAGCTGCCGATGTCGAGCTGGCCGCCGGCCACCTTCGCGAGCAGGCTGGAGAACTCGGTGCCGACGAAGTCGACCTTGAAGCCCTCGCGCTTGGCGATGTCCCGCAGCAGTTCGTTGTCGTACCCGGTGAACTGGCCGTTTTCGAGGTAGATGCTGGGCGGGGCGTCGGTGAGGGTGCCGACGCGCAGGGTCTCCCCGGAAGCGTCCGAGGATCCGCACGCCGTAAGGCCCGCGGTGGCGGCGACTACGACGGCGAGCGTGCTGAGGATCTTTCTCATGACTTCTTCCTGAATATCCGGCGTGCGCAGACAAGAAGCGCCAGGCCGCGGGGTGGCGGCCTGGCGCTTCCGGGGTTCGGCACGAAGACTAAAAGCTTCGCCCGATCGAGTAATGCCGTCTCAGCACGTGGACGACGTGCGCGCACTCACAGAATCGGCTGCGGCGCGTACGCCGCGGCCTCCGGGAATCGCTTGAGCACGTCCTCGACGCGCGCTGCGACCTCTTCGACCTGGCGCGGGGCGACACCGGTGAACGAGATCCGGTCGGCGAGGAGTTCGTCCAGGTCAGCGCGGTCGAGCGGGAGGCGTTCGTCGGCCGCGAGCCGGTCGAGGAGGTCGTTCTCCGCGCCGCGTTCACGCATCGCGAGGGCGACCCCGACGGCGTTCTCCTTGATGGCCTCGTGAGCCGTCTCACGCCCGACGCCCCGGCGCACCGACGCCATGAGCACCTTCGTGGTCGCGAGGAACGGGAGATAGCGATCAAGCTCACGCTCCACGACGGCCGGGAACGCGCCGAATTCGCCGAGCACGGTGAGGAAGGTTTCGAGCAGGCCGTCGAGCGCGAAGAACGCGTCCGGCAGCGCGACGCGGCGCACCACGGAATCCGAGACGTCGCCCTCGTTCCACTGGTCGCCGGCCAGTTCGCCGATCATCGACAGGTAACCGCGCAACACCACCGCGAGACCGTTCACGCGCTCGCACGAGCGGGTGTTCATCTTGTGCGGCATGGCCGACGAGCCGACCTGGCCCGGTTTGAAGCCCTCGGTGACCAGCTCGTGCCCGGCCATCAGCCGGATCGTCTTGGCGAGGCTGGACGGCGCGGCGGCGAGCTGGACCACAGTGGACAGCACGTCGAAGTCGAGCGAACGCGGGTACACCTGCCCGACGCTGACGAACCGGTTGCCGAAGCCGAGGTGCTCGGCGATCCGGGATTCCAGCTGGTCCAAAGTGGACTCGTCGCCGAGCAGGTCGAGCATGTCCTGCGCGGTGCCGACCGGGCCCTTGATGCCGCGCAGCGGGTAGCGCTCGATCAGGTTGTCCAGCCGCGAGAACGCGACGAGCAGCTCGTCGGCGGCGGTCGCGAAGCGCTTGCCGAGCGTGGTCGCCTGCGCGGCGACGTTGTGCGAGCGGCCGGCCATCACCAGGTCGGAGTGCTCGACGGCGAGCGCGGCCAGCCTCGACAGCACCGCGGCGACGCGGCCACGGACCAGCTCCAGCGAGCGCAGCTGCTGCAACTGCTCGACGTTCTCGGTGAGGTCGCGCGAGGTCATGCCCTTGTGCACGTGCTCGTGCCCGGCGAGGGCGTTGAACTCCTCGATCCGGGCCTTCACGTCGTGCCGGGTGACGCGTTCGCGCGCGGCGATCGAGTCGAGGTCGACCTGCTCGACCACGCGCTCGTAGTCGTCGAGGACGCCGTCGGGCACCTCGACGCCCAGTTCGGCCTGAGCCCGCAGCACGGCGAGCCACAGCCGCCGCTCGAGCACGACCTTGCGTTCGGGCGACCAGAGCGCCACCAGCTCAGGCGAGGCGTAGCGGGCGGCGAGCACGTTCGGAATGCTGGGCTTGAGCGTCACGGGGCCACGATACCTGCGCAGGTCAGCGGGGCGGTCACCACTCCGTGAGGCTGCCGTCGGGGAGGCGCCACACTGGGGATCGCCAGGCATGGCCGGTCTCGTCGGCTCGGCGGACGGCCTCCTCGTCCACCTCGATACCGAGACCAGGCGCAGTCGGCCGTGCGGCATACCCGTCGACGAAGCGGAACAGTGCGTCATCGGCGAGATACGCGACCGGCTCGCGGCCATCGTGATAGTGCATGCCCAGGCTTTGTTCCTGGATCAGGAAGTTCGGCGTCGCGAACGCCACCTGCAGCGCGGCGGCCAGCGAGATCGGGCCGAGCGGGCAGTGCGGGGCGAGGTTCGCGCCGTACACCTCGGCCAGCGCGGCGATCCGGCGCAGCTCCGAGATGCCGCCCGCGTGCGACGGGTCCGGCTGCACCACGGCGACGCCCGCGTCCAGGACCGGTTTGAACTCCCAGCGCGAGAACAGCCGTTCCCCGAGCGCGATCGGGACCGTCGAGGCTTCGACCACCGACCTCACCACGTCGGCGGACAGTTCCGGCAGCACTGGCTCCTCGACGAACATCGGCTGTACTTCTTCGAGCATCTTCACCAAGCGTCGCGCCATCGCGGGCGAGACGCGGCCGTGGAAGTCGATCGCCAGGTCCCGGTCGGGGCCGAGCGCTTCCCTGGCCTCTCGCGCGCGGGCCAATGCCGCCTGAGCCTCGGCCGGAGTGGCGATCGGCCCGAGAGGACCGGCGACATTCATCTTCACTGCGGTAAAACCACGCTCTACCTGCGCGGACACCGCGTCGAAGATCCCCGACGGACGGTCGCCGCCGACCCACGAGTACACCCGCACGCGATCGCGCACCGGTCCGCCGAGCAGTTCGTGCACCGAGGCGTTCCGCGCCTTGCCCGCGATGTCCCACAGCGCCTGGTCGAACCCGGCGAGCGCGCTGGACAGCACTGGACCGCCGCGATAGAAACCGCCGCGCCGCAGCACCTGCCAGTGGTCCTCGATACGCAGCGGATCCTTCCCGATGACCAGCTCGGCCAGCTCGTGGACGGCCGCGCGGACAGTCCCGGCGCGGCCTTCCACGACCGGTTCGCCCCAGCCGCTGATGCCCTCGTCGGTGCTGACCTTCAGGAACAACCAGCGCGGCGCGACGAGGAAAGTCTCGATCCCGGTGATCTGCACTTCGTCTCCTAAGCAGAATCTTTCGCGGCCGACCAACCGCCGTCGACGGTCAGCTCGGCGCCCGTGACGAACGACGCCGCGGGCGAGAGCAGAAACGCGATCACCGCGGCGATTTCGGCCGGGTCGCCGAGCCGTCCGGCGGGCGTCGCGCGGACGCTGCGTGCGCGGTCTTCCGCGCTGACCCGGCACCATGCCTCGGTCTCGACCGGGCCGGGAAGCACCGAGTTCACCCGCACCTCTGGCGCGTACTCCACGGCCAATTGCCGGGCCAGAGACACCAAAGCGCCTTTGCTGGCCGCATAAGCTGGGTGGCCGGGCAAGCCGAATCGCGCGTGTACGGAGGAAACCAGCACCACCGAGCCGCGCCGAGAGCGCAGCGAAGGCAGGCAGGTCCGGACGGCCAGGTACGACGCGGTGAGGTTCACGTCCAGTTGCCGTTGCCATTGCGCGCGGTCGGTTTCGTGCAGTGGGCCCAAAGTCGGCAGATACGCGTTGCTGACCACGGCGTCGACTTCGCCCACGAGATCGAGAACGCGTTGCCACGTCTCATCTTCGGTCACGTCGCCTTGCACGCCGCCGGGCACCGGGGCGAGGTCGACGCCGACCACCCGGTAGCCGTCAGCTTCGAGACGGAGGGCGGTCGCGGCTCCGATCCCGGACGCCGCGCCGGTCACCACGGCAGTGCGCATGGTTCGGAAGCATGCACGGACGCCCGCGAGCCCGTCAAGAATAATTAGTAATTTATAATTTGCCTGCTAGGCTGGCCGGCATGGGATACCGGTGGGAGATCACGCGCGAAGCAGTGCGCCAGGGCGTCGTCGGGATCGTGCGGACAGCGGACGCCGCCTCGGCCGTCGCCGCCGCGCGGGCAGTACTCGACGCCGGGTTGAAGTCGGTCGAGGTCCCGCTCACGAACGCGGGTGCGCTCGTCGCGATCGAGGAGCTGGCCGCCGCGTATCCGGACGCCACGATCGGGGCGGGCACGGTGCTCGACGAGTCGTCCGCGACGGCCGCGATCCGGGCAGGGGCCCAGTTTCTCGTGTCGCCGTCGCTGCACACCGAGGTATTGCGTACCGCTCATCGGTACGGCGTCGCGGCGCTGCCGGGCACCGGTTCGGTCACCGAAATCGTGCGCGCGATGGAGGAAGGTGCTGACGCCGTAAAGGTTTTCCCGGCTTCCGCGCTCGGCCCGCAGTGGATTAAGGACGTGCGCGCGGCGCTTCCGCAGGCCCCGCTGGTGCCGACGGGTGGAATCGCTCCCGAGGACGTGCCACGCTGGCTCGACGCGGGCGCGGTCGCCTGCGGGATCGGGTCGGCGCTGACCCGTGGTTCGACTGAGGACATCCGGGCCAGAGTGGCCGCATTGGTGAGGGAGAGCTCGTGAGCGACGTCGTACTCGTCGGCTGCCGTACCGCCGAAACCGGCGGAAACGGCACGGGAATCGCGGTTTTCCGACGCTCCGGCGGCGAGCTGACGGCGGAATCGACGTTGCCGATGGTGTCGCCGACCTGGCTGACCCAGCATCCCGCGCTGCCGATGGTGTACGCGACCAACGAGACGAGCTACGGCGAGGTCACCTCCGTTTCGGTCGCCGACGGCCTGGTCGCGCTCGACGTGGTCGAATCCGGCGGGGCCAGCCCCTGTCACCTCGCGGTGACGCCGAACGGCCGGTTTCTGTTGTGCGCCAACTACGGCGGCGGCAGCCTGGCCGTGTTCGCCTTGCGCGAGGACGGCCGGATCGACCGCCGCACCGACCTGGTGCAGCACACTGGGAGCGGTCCGCGCGCCGACCGGCAGGAAGGCCCGCACGTCCACATGGCGGTGTCGTCAGCGGACAGTTCCGTGGTGAGCGCCGTCGATCTCGGCACCGACGAGATCCGCAGCTACACCCTGTCTCCGGAAGGAAAGCTGACTCCGCTGGCCGTTTCGTCGCTGCCGCCGGGAACGGGGCCGCGCCAGCTCGTGCGCGGCGCGGACGGAATCGCTTACGTGGCAGGAGAACTGTCCGGCGAGCTGATCACGATGCGGGAGACTTCGCCGGGAGAGTTCGAGTTCGTCGCGGCGACTCCGGCGACCGCGGCAGGCGGCGAATCCCTGGTGGCACACCTGGAAGTGCTCGATTCCGGGATCTACCTGTCGAACCGCGGTCCGGAATGCATCACGTCGTTCGCCGGAGATCCGCTGCGCGCGACCGCCGATCAGCCGTGCGGCGCGTACCCGTGGAACTTCGCCGTGGCGGACGGAACGTGCTACACCGCCGCGTTCCGAGACGACGTCATTTCCGTTTTTCCGTTGAAGGACTTGGGAAACGCGGAGGTCCGCAAATATCCGACCGGCTCGCCGACGTGCGTGCTCCCGCTACGGTGACCGACCATCGCCCTCGCGGTCTGCACGGCCAGACCGTGGAAACGCTCGCCGCACGCATTCTGTCCGGCGAATGGCGCGAGGGCACGGTGCTGGACCTTCCCGCGCTGCGCGAGGAGCTGGACATCAGCCTCACCGCGTTGCGTGAAGCGTTGAAGGTGTTGGCAGCAAAGGGAATGATCGGCGCGCGACAGAAGCACGGCACCTTTGTGCAACCGCGCGAGAACTGGCAGCTTCTCGACGCCGACGTCATGCGTTGGCAAACTACCGCACGCGGAAACGCCGGCCTGCTGGACGAATTGGCCGAGGTCCGCGCTGTGGTCGAGCCCGCCGCGGCGCGGATGGCTGCTGAGCGGGCGACCGCTGAAGACCTTGCCGCGCTGGCGTCCGCGCTCGACGCGATGGTGGAAGCACCGGATCTGGAGGCGAGTGTCGAGGCGGATCTGGCGTTCCACCGCGGCCTGTTGACCGCCGCGCACAACAACTTCCTGCTCCAGATCGAACGCGTCATCGCGATCGGCCTGGCGGAGCGGGACAAACTCGTCCACAGTGCCGGTCCCACCGACGATCCGGTGCCGAGCCATCGCCGGGTGCTGGACGCCATCGCCGCGCACGACCCGGTCGGCGCGGAGACCGCGATGCTGGAGCTGCTGGTGAAATCCGCCGCCGACGCCAAGAGGACAGGTCAGGAAGTGAAAGCCCGCCGGTAAGCCGTCGGCGTGGTTCCGAGCGTCCGCCGGAAGTGCAGCCGCAGGTTGGCCGGGGTGCCCAGACCGCAGTCCCGCGCCACCCGGTCCACTGAATGATCCGTGGACTCCAGCAGTTCCCGAGCTTTGCCGAGCCGCGCGTTGAGCAGCCACTGCAACGGCGTCGTCCCGGTTTCCTCGGCGAACCGGCGCAGAAAAGTCCGCTGCGACATCTCCGCGTGCCGGGCGAGCAGGCGGATGCTGAGCGATTCGTCCAGTCGCTGCAACGCCCATTCCCGCGTGGCGGACAGCGAAGCGTCGCCAGCGTCCGCGAGCGGAGTGGGGACGTACTGCGCCTGGCTGCCCTCCCGATGCGGAGCGGCGACCAGGCCGCGCGCGATCCGATTCGCGACCGCGGCGCCCAGGTCGCGGCGCACGATGTGCAGGCACAGGTCGATGCCGCAGCAGACGCCAGCCGAGGTGAGCACGTCGCCTTCATCGACGTAGAGGACATCCCGATCGACCTGGACCGCTGGGTATTCGCGCTCGAATTCGTCGATGTATTCCCAATGCGTCGTGGCGCGCAGGCCGTCGAGAATTCCGGCCGCGGCCAGCGCGAACGCGCCGGTGCAGATGGACACCACCCGCCGGCCGCGGTCGCGCGCCTCGGCCAGCAGTTCGACCGCCGCTTCCGGGGTCTCCCGGATCGGGTCGTAGCCCGGCACGATCACCGTGTCCGCCGCGCGCAGTTCCTCGATCCCGCCTTCGGCCGCCAGTTCGAACCCGGCGCTGGTGGCGACTTTCGGGCCGAGCGCGCACAACGTCATCTCGTAGTGCGTTTGCGGCCGCGCGTGAAACACCTGCGCCGGAATCGCCAGGTCGAGCGGGAGAACCCCGTCCAGCGCCAGCACCGCGACTCGATGCACCGTCATGGCAAGATTCTATCGAAGTACGGCAAACTTGCCACTCACCAGGTCAGGGCGTCGCGGGCCAGGCTTGACGGCATGACCGAACTCCTTCCGGACCCGGTTGCCGCACTGCCGGCGACTCCGCTGGCGGACGCCGTTCTCGAGGTCGTCCGCCCGCTGGAATCGCGGTCAGTGTTCAACCACAGCGTCCGCTCCTACCTGTTCGCCCGGCTGGTCGCCGACCGGCTGGAGCTGTCCGGCTACGACGACGACCTGCTGTTCGCCGCGTGCGTCATGCACGACATCGGCGTGGCACCGGACGGGCCGCACGTGGAACGCTTCGAGGTCGAAGGCGCGGACCGCGCAGCGGAATTCCTTGTCAAACAAGGGATTTCCGTCGCGGACGCCGACGAGGTCTGGCAGGCCATCGCGCTGCACACCACCGCCGGCATCGCGGAACGCCGCGGCCAACTGTGCCTGCTCGCCCGCGCCGGGGTCTCCGTCGACTTCGGCGGCCCGATCAGCTCCGAGTACCTCGCCGCGGTCACCGACGAGCAGGCCACAACGATCCACGCCGCCTACCCCCGGCTGAACATGGTCCGCTCGCTCACCGACGCGATCGTCGCGCAGGCCGCGAAAAACCCGAAAAACGCGCCGGTGCCGTCCGTTCCCGCTGATTTCTTGCGCGAGCGTGCAGCCGACGGCGAAACCCGGCTGGAACGCGCCGCCAGCGCCTCCCGCTGGGGCAACTGAGAAAGGGATCCCTATGCACTCCGTCGAAATCCCCGAGGACTCCGAGGTTTTCGGACCGTCCGGGGCATCCGCCTTCGCCCGCTTCGGTTACTCAGCCGCGGTCCGCGCGGGAAATCTCCTGTTCATCGCGGGGACGATCGGCCGCCGCCTGGACGGAGCGATCGCGGAAACCATCGAGGAGCAAACCGAGATCGCGCTCCGCCGGATCGAGGAAATCCTTCGCCTGGAAGGTCTCGACCTCTCCGCACTGGTCGACATCACGAGCTACCACGTCGACATCCACCAGCACCTGCCCGGTTTCCTGGAAGCCAAGCAGCGCCTCGTGACCGCGGAGCCTTACCCGGCGTGGTCGATGATCGGCGTCAGCGGGCTGGCCAGCCCGGGACTGCTGATCGAAATCCGCGCCACCGCGGCATACCCGGACTGACTGTCCTCAATGGACGCCAGCGGACTCCGCGAGCGCGGTCCGCAGCATCCGCCCGGCCGCGGCGCGCGGGGCCGGGTCGACCGCGATCAGCGCGTTGACCACGGCCCCGTCCACCAGCGCGACCAGCCGGTCCAGCTCGTCCTTGGCCACCGGTGTCCCGGAGCGGGCGAAGATCTCCGTCAGCAGTTCGTTGAGCTGCTGGGACAACGTCCGCATCAACGGCCGCAGGTACGGTCGCCGCCCCGTCGCGACCAGGCGCTCGTAGCGCAGCAGGACCGCCTCGGCGTCGGCCTCCGGGTCGCCGCTCTGGGGGCCGAGCAGCATGTCCAGCACGAGTTCCACGGTCGCCTGCACGCCCCGGTTCCGGGTCGTCAGGTCGTCGAGCTGCCGTCGTCCGTTGGCCAGTTCGGTCTGCCCGTGGTGTTCCACCGCGGCGGTGACGAGCTCTTCCAGCGAGTCGAAGTAGTACGTCGTGGAGGCCAGCGGCAGGCCCGCCCGCTCCGCGACAGCCCGGTGCCGGACCGCGTCGAAGCCGCCCTCGGCCAGCAGCTCAGCGGCGGCTTCGACGAGCGCTGCCCGTCGTCGCTCGCCCTTGGGAGTGGTGGCTGCTGCCGTCATGTCCGGTCATTCTGCCAGCCGTGCTGTGGGCCGCTGATCAGAACCGGGTGGCCAGCGAAGCGGCGAAGCGCGCCAGATCGGTTGCGTACGGTGCTGGATGCCCGGACGTCCCCGGCACGCTGACCAGCACGAGAGTCCCGCCGCTGCCAGTTTGCTGACGCACGGTGACGGCTCCAGCCGGTTGCGTGGGCACATTCACCGCAGCACCGCGGGCGAACACCGCCGCGCCGATCGTGCCGTCCGGAAGCGGGAACCCCGCGCCGCGCGACGACGTCGTACAAACGCTGCCTGGGGAAGCCTGCGCGGCATTCAAGTGGCCTGGGAGCTCGCCAGCGAGGGCTGTGGCGAGCTCCCAGTCCACCCGTCCGCACCCGGAGGTGCCTTCGACCCGAGGGCCGGTCCTCCCGGTTTCGCCGGCTCCCTGCCGAGACGGCTGACCCGGGAAGTCATCCCCAGTGCTGAAAGGACGCGCCGCCGGTCCGCCGGGTTGCGCCGGTGCGGCCGCGGAATTCGCCATCGAATCGGACTTCTCGCTCGAAATTCCGACAATTCCCCACGTGCCGAACCCGGCGGCCACCACCACGGCCGCCGCGCCGGCGGTGATCCGGTTGCGCCGGCGCACCGTCTCGCGCTTGGAACGGCGCACCACGTCCTCCACCGAGAACGTCGGAGGCGGCACCTCGCCGGGAGCGGCGGAGAACAACGTCTCGGCTTCCCGCTCATCCATTGGTCTCCACCTCCCGTTCCAGCACCTGACGCAGATTCGCCAGCCCGCGCGCCGTCTGGCTCTTGACGTTGCCTTCGCTGCAGCCCAGCGCTGTCGCCGCGGCCCCGACGTCCAGTCCGTCGAAGAACCGCAGCACCAGTACCGCCCGTTGCTTCGGCGGCACTTCCTTCAGCGCGGCGAGCAGGTCCTCGCGCGTCGCGACGCGTTCGGCGAGCCCCGGGCCGTCGTCCACGGGCTCCGGCAGCACTTCGGTCTGCCGCTCCCGCCGCCACGGCCGCCGGGACTCGTCGATGACCGCGCGCACGAGCGTCTTGCGCACGTACGCGTCGGTCGCCGCGCGGTCTCTGATCTTCTTCCACCTCCGGTGCAACGCGACGAACGCCGTCTGCGCGAGGTCGTCGGCTTTGTGCCAATCCCCGCACATCAGATAGGCCGTCCGGCGCACGGCGTCCCTCCTCGCGGCGAAGTACTCCGCGAACTCCTGTTCGTCGCGCTGGTCCACGCGCTTTGCAGCTCCGCTCTGGCCATGTCCGGTGAAGGGACGGATCCGGGGGCGTCCACGGTTGCACGTCCGGCCGGAAACGTTCCACCCCCCGTCGCATTGATGCCGCGCCCACCTGTGTGATGTGATCGGACTGTGACCATGACTGGGCAGCTGATCGACTTCCGTTCCGACACCGTCACCCGCCCGGACGCGATCATGCGCGCGGCCATGGCCGAGGCCGAGGTCGACGACAACGTCATCGGCACCGACCCGACCATCGCCGAACTCGAACGCCGGGCCGCGCAGACGCTCGGCATGCCCGCGGCGCTGTGGACGCCGAGCGGGACGATGGCGAACCTGATCGCGCTGAGCGTCCACCTGCGGCGCGGCGACCGGTTCCTCGCCACCCGCGGCGCGCACGTGCTCACCAATGAACTCGGCTCGGCCGCCTGGCTCGCCGGCGGCATGCCGGACATCCTCGAACACGACGCGGGCCCCGGCCGGTGCCTCCCGGAAACGCTCGAAGCCGCGATCGGCAACCCCGGCCCGTACTTCACGCTCCGCACCACGCTGCTGTGCCTGGAGAACACCCACAACGCGGCCGGCGGTGCGGTCACTCCGCCGGACGAGCACGCGCAACTGCTGTCCGTCGCGAAACAGGCCGGGCTCACCGTGCACCTCGACGGCGCGCGGATCTGGCACGCGGCCGTCGCGCTGCAGGTGCCGCCAGCAGCGCTGACCGTGGGCGTGGACTCGGTGTCGGCGTGCTTCAGCAAGGGCCTCGGCGCGCCGGTCGGCTCGGTCGTCGCGGGCAGCGTCGAGTTCGTCGAGCAGGCCCGCCGGATGCGGCAGATGCTCGGCGGCGGCGTGCGCCAGGGCGGCGTGCTCGCCGCGGCTTGCCTGGTCGCGCTGGACCGCGTCGACGAACTGGCCGAGACGCACGAGTTCGCGAAGCGGCTGGCCGACGGCCTTTCCGAGCACGGCTGGGACGTGCGGACGCCGGACACCAATATCGTTCTGGCCGGGGTGCCGGACGTGCCGACCGCGCTGAACTGGCTCGGCTCGCTCGGCATCCAGGCTCTGCCCATGGCGGGCAAGGTCCGGTTCGTGACGCACCGCGACCTGTCGTCCGCTGACATCGCCGAAGCACTGCACCGGATCAAGGCCGGTGCCTGAACCCTGGGGGACTCGGGTGACCAACTGGATCGTGTTCGACTACGGCGAGGTGCTCAGCGTCCGCACCGCCGCGGTGCCGAAGCTGGCCGCCGCGATGGGCGTCTCGCTCGAGACGTTCGAGCCGGTGTACTGGAGCGTGCGCGACCCGTACGACCGCGGCTGCCCTGACCTGGAGTACTGGACGTCGATCGGCGACCAGGTGGGCGCGAAGGTGGACGACGCGCTGTCGGCCGAACTGACCGCGCTCGACGTCGCGGGCTGGGGACAGCTCGCGCCGGGATCGCTGGACCTGCTGCAGTCGCTCTCCGACGCCGGTGCCTCGCTCGCGTTGCTGTCGAACGCGCCGTCGGCGTTCGGCGTCTGGGTGCGCGAGCAGGAATGGTCGAAGCTCTTCAAGCACACGCTGTTCTCCGGCGACGTTAAGGTCGCGAAGCCGGACGCCGAGATTTTCCAGCTGCTGCTGGACAAACTGGGTGCGAAGCCGGACGAGTGCCTGTTCTTCGACGACCGCCAGATCAACATCGACGGCGCCCGCGCGGTCGGACTCCGCGCACACCTGTGGGACGGCGCCGAAGCCGCCCGCGCGGCACTGGCCTGAACCGCGAACGGCTCCCGCACCTTCCCGGTGCGGGAGCCTTCGTGTGCCTCAGTATGGTTCGGCGCCGGTCAGCGGCTGATGCGCTTCGACTGCTTCTTCCCGGTGATCGCCCCGTAGGCCGCGGTGCCCAGGAACAGCACCCCGCCGATGATGCCGATCCACAGCACGGCCTTGAACACGAAGCCGATCACTGACCCGAGCACCATGAAGGCGATCCAGGCCACGACGAGCGCTCCGACGATCTTCCAGAACATGGCTCCTCCGATGCCGTTTCCGCGCCACGTCGGCCCGGTGCCCTCCAGCGTGCCATCCGTGCGACGGAAACTCTCTACATCCTGTCAACGTTCAGGGGGATCTCCGGGTTCCCCCTGAGCCAGCTTTCCTGGTCGTCCCGTCCGGCGGGTCCGGCTCGAGTGCCCGAACCCAGCGCCGTGACCAGTGCGGCCCGCGCGGGGCCGAGACATCACGGAATGCAGTTTTTACGGCTTTACGACTGTCCGTTGAAAGGCACCTACTATCGGCCCGTTGTTCACTCAGCGCCCCGGACCAATTATTAATGGTGAATTATTCACCACTCAGTCGGGAGCAGAATCAATGCGCAAGAAATTGATCGCAGGCGGTGCCTTCGCCGTCGCGCTCGCCCTTACCACCGGTGGAACTGCCACCGCGCAGCAGTTCTCCGCCGCCCCCGCGGCCACCGGTGGTCCGACGGTGAAAAACGCCTGTGCGCAGGTGCGCGCGGCAGGCCACATGTCCTGCTTCGCACAGGTGCGCACCGACATCAAGCAGGCCCGGCGCGCCCCCGGCGCCGCCCCCTCCGGCTACGGCCCCGCTGAGCTGCAAGCCGCCTATCAGCTGAAGGCCGACGGCGGTGCGGGCCAGACTATCGCCGTCACCGAGTCCGGCGATTATCCCTCTCTCAAAGCAGATTTGGCCGCCTACCGCAAGCAGTTCGGATTGCCCGCGGGCGACGTGCAGATCGTGAATGAAGACGGCCAGGAGAGCCCGCTGCCGGCCGCCGACCCGGACTGGGCCGTCGAGACCGCGCTGGACGTCGACATGATCGCGGCGACCGCGCCGAACGCCAAGATCCTCGTGGTCGAGGCCAAGCAGGCCAACACCGACGACCTGGGCAAGGCGGTGGACACCGCGGTCAAGCTCGGCGCGAAGTTCGTCTCCAACAGCTGGGGCGGCGACGAGTCCGAGGGCGGCGCGGGCGACACGCACTTCAATCACCCCGGCGTGGCGATCACCGCGTCCAGCGGTGACAACGGCTACGGCGCGAGCTGGCCGGCGTCCTCCCCCTACGCCGTCGGCGTCGGCGGCACGACCCTGAAGAACAGCGGCGGCTCGTACACCGAGACGGCGTGGAAGGGCGCGGGCTCAGGTTGCTCCAGCTACGCGGCGAAGCCCGCTTACCAAACCGCCGCGACCGGCTGCGACAAGAAGGCCATCGCGGACGTCTCCGCGGTCGCCGACCCGGCCACCGGTGTCGCGGTGTATGACACCTTCCAGCAGAGCGGTTGGCAGGTCGTCGGCGGCACCAGCGCTTCGTCACCGATCATCGCGAGCGTCTACGCCGATGCCGGCACCCCCGGCGCGCAGGACTGGCCCGCCCAGTACCCGTGGTCGCACACCGACCAGCTGACCGACGTCACCTCGGGCAGCAACGGCAGCTGCGACACCAAGCAGTGGTGCAACGCGGGCACCGGCTGGGACGGCCCGACCGGGCTGGGCACCCCGAAGGGCACCGCCGCCTTCACCAAGTAAGAATCGACAATTTCAGATAGTTCACCTTAATCGGGCATAATAGCGACTAGCGATCGGGCGGAACAAATACGACGTTCCTCCCGATCGCTCGTCGTTACCTTTGTCTATCCCCTTTCACTCGATAGGGTGCCGAACGAAGGAAGGTGCCACCGGCACGGGGAGCCGCAGCGGAGGTGACGCGCGTTGACGCTCCACGACTATTCGAATGCGGCGCACAGTCCCGATCAGCAGAACAATTTTGACTCCCTCGACCTGGCCGGGCCCTCCTTCGCCGAAACGCTGCGCGGCGCGATCGATGCCAGCGGCCTCACCCTGGAACGCATCCGGGCCAGGCTGACCGAGCGCGGAAGCCGGGTCAGCCTGGCGACGCTGAGCAACTGGCAGTCCGGCAGCCGCCAGCCCGAACAACGCCGGTCGATAGAAGCGGTGCGCCAACTCGAGAACGTCCTCGAACTGCCGATGGGCAGGCTGTCCGGCAGGCTGGGACCGCCCCGGCCGAGGGGCAGGCAAGTCGCCGCCGAGGAGTCCGCCGCGCCCGACGAGCAGTGGCTGGACTCCAGTGGCCTGTCGGCGCTGATGACCGACGCCGACATCGCACCGCAGAACGGACTGCGCCGGATCAGCTTGCACCTGCGCTGCCACCTCGACTCCGACCGGGCGGTGCACCGGATCAGCTACCGGCACGTCCTGCTGGCCGAACAGGACGGCATCAGCCAGGACCTCAACCTGCTGGAGCTCACCCCGGGCTCCCGCAGGCGGCCCACGCTCATCCCGACGTACAACTGCAGGCTGGGCCGCCAGTCGGTGAGCGAAGAGAAGCACCTGATGATCAACGAACTGCTCTTCGACAGTGCGCTCCGCCGCGGCGAAACCGTGGTCCTCGAATACGAGATCGAGCTGTACCCCGAGCCTGGACAGCCGTCCGACAACGGCTGGACCGCCAGTTTCCGGCTGCCCATCCAGGAATTCCTGATCGAGGCCCGGTTCGGCCCCGGCGCCGTCCCGGTCCGCTGCCGGGAGGTCCGCCGTCCGTTCAGCGATCCGACCCCGACCGAACGACCGGTGCGCATCGGCGAATCGGCCAACACGCACGCCGTCATGCTCGGGCTGCGCGCCGGGAGGTACGGGCTCGAATGGGACTGGCCCGAGCAGCACGGCTGACCGGATTCACCCGAGCCAGCCGCCGAGCCGGCGCACCCCTTCGGTCACGTCCTCGGTCGCGCCCGCGAAGGAAAACCGCACGTAGCGGCCGCCGTCGACCGGGTCGAAGTCGATTCCCGGGGTGATCGCGAGGCCGGTGTCGGCGAGCAGTCGCTGGCACCAGCTGAGGCTGTCGGTGGTGTGGTCGGAAACGTCGGCGTAGGCGTAGAACGCGCCGTCGGCGGGGGCTAGCTTGTCGAGGCCGATCTCGCGCAGGCCGGCGAAGAGCAGGTCCCGGTTGCGCCGGTAATGCTCGACGTGCGCGTCCGCCTCGGCGTACGACTCCGGCGTGAACGCCGCGACCGCCGCGTACTGCGAAACCGCGGGCGGGCAGATAGTGAAGTTGCCGGTCAGGACGTCGACCGCGCGGTGCAGCCGCTGCGGCACCAGCATCCAGCCGAGCCGCCAGCCGGTCATCGCGAAGTACTTCGAGAACGACCCGAGCACCAGCGCTTCCCGGCCGTACTGCCAGGCGCAATCGAGCTGTTTGCCGTACGAGATGCCGTGGTAGATCTCGTCGCTGATCAACTGCACGCCGTGCGACGCGCACCAGCCGGAAATCGCGGCCAGCTCACCCGGCGGCAACACGGTCCCGGTGGGATTGCTGGGACTCGCGACGATGAGCCCGTCGATCGGCCCGAGCCGGTCGAGCTGCTCGACGGTCGGCTGGAAATTCGTCTCGGCGGTGGTGGCGAACTCGACGACCTCGCAGCCGAGAACGTTCAGCAGATTCCGGTACGCCGGATAACCCGGACGGGCCATCGCGACTCGCGCGCCCGGGTCGAACGCACTGAGGAACGACAGCAGGAATCCGCCGGACGAGCCGGTGGTCATGACGACGTCGGACGCGGCCACGTCGATGTCGTAGGTGCGCCGGTAATGCCCGGCGACGGCTTCGCGCAGCTCAGGAATGCCGAGCTGCTCGGTGTAGCCGAGGGTGTGCTTTTTGAGCGCTTCCTGAGCGGCCTCGAGCACCGCCGCCGGAGCTGGCACGGACGGCTGCCCGGCGGCCAGCGAGATGAGGTCGCCGTGGCTGCGCTGCCGGGCTTGCGCCGCGGACAGCACGTCCATCACGTGAAAAGGAGGCACGCCTGCCCGCAACGCGGGCCCGCCGAAAGCACCAATGTCGACCATGCGGCCAGGCTAACCGGCGGAACCGCGAGCGGGGTGTGGCGTGTGCTGTGCGGGTCTGTCGTCAGTAACCGCGGTACGCGCCGCCGTGCGCCATCGCCGCGATACCCGGAACGTTGGACATCGAGCCGTACCGGTCGAGCGAGTAGCGGACGCCCGCGATGATGTTGTCGACCGGGTTGTAGATGTTGTCGTGGCCGGGCAGCTTGTGCGCGTTGAACGTCGAGTCGATGCACTGCATCAGACCCTTGGACGGGTGCCCCGCCGCGGCGTTGGAATCCCAGTTGTTGATCGCGTTCGGGTTGCCGCCGGACTCGTGCTGGATGATCGCCCAGATGTTCTTGATGTCCGCGTCGGTCACGTTCACGCCCGCGGCCTGCAGGGCCTTGATGGCTTCCTGGATCCACTGCTGAACGTTGCCGGGAGGAGGCGAAGAGGGCGGACCGCCGCTCGGGCCGAGACCGCCGCCGCCACCGCTGGCGCCCCCGCCACCGCCGCCGTGGTGACCGCCGCCTCCGCCGCTGCCGCCACCACCGTGTCCGGTGTGCAGACCGCCGGTGCTCTGCGGGACGGTGCCGTCCGAGTTGGGCAGCGGAACCTTCGAGTAGCCGCCCTCGATCTGCGTCTTCATCAGATCCTGCGACTTCTTGACCATGTCGTCAGCCTGCTTCAGCAGCGGGTCGATGGTCTGCTCGGCAGTCGTGGCGTCCGTTTGGTTGGCCTTGTTCGCGGCGTCGATGATCGACTGCGACGTCGGGCTGGGCGGCGGGCCCTTCTTGTCCGACTTGTCGTTGGCGTACGCCGCTTCGGCCGCCTGCGCCTTCTGCGCTTTGTCCGACTCTTCCTTGATCCGCTTGTCGATATTCGTCTTGGCGGTGTTGAAGGCCTCGGTGACCTTGCTTTTGATCCCGCCGAGGTCAGACGACAGCTGCGTCAGGTCCTTGCCGACGTCGTCAAGATGCCCCTGCACCTTGTCGCCCGCCTTGGTGATCTGCGTGACGTACTCGACGAAGGAGTCCGCCGCCGGACCTTCCCACACTCCGCCTGACAACGACTTCGTGGAATTGTTCAGCGCGGCACTGTGGTCGCCCGCCTGCTTCGCGGCGTCGGTGAACTGCTTCCCGGCGTCGCTGATCACGCCCGGGTTGATCTTGTCGACCTTCTTAGCTTTATCGACAATGCCGTTCCAGTTCGGCGGATAGTCGATCAGCGCCATGCTCTAGCCCCCTCGTGCCTGCTCAGCGGTCTTCGTGGACGGTCAGGTCGGTCTTGTGGACCTGATCGGTCTCCTGGATCAGCCCCGCCGCCTTCTTGATAATGAAGCTGGTCGCCTCCATCAGCTTCCCGGCCGCGTCGAACTCGCTGTGCACGCCCTGCTTGAACGTGCCGACCGCGCCGTGCACGTCCTTCGAGCCGCCCATCGTGCCGAACGGGCTTTCGTGCTCCTCGTCAACGCCGGTGAGGTGCTTCTTGGACTTCTCGAACTCGTCCTTCAGCTTCTCCACGTTCCTGGCGGCAATGGCCATGGAATCCGGGTCGTAGACAGGCACCGTTCGTCATCCCCTTCGCGACACTCGCTTCCCGACCAGTTCGGACGCTCCGCTCACCGAGTCGGTTCCCTGCTTACTCTAAGACTTCGAGCGCGTGCCGTGTGCAGTTCTCCGCGACTTCGGGCCGCGAACCCCCGAACCGGGTTATAGCGCGAGCGAAAAGGGATAAAACGGTCATCCCGAAGGCGTCAAATCGCGGCCTGCAACTCCCGCACCCGCTCCGCCAACACCGCGTTGTCCGCCGGACTCACCGTCGCCCACGTGTGCCCGTCCGAATCATCAGTGAGCTGGAACAGATACCGCCCGGAATCAGTGTCGTAAAACGCCGCCACATGCGGCGACCGGCGCACCGTCCCGTCCCGCAGCACCCGCTCCGCGCAGAACTGGCCCCGTGCCGCCTGTCCCATCAGCATGCCCGCCAGCTCCTGCGCCTCCCACAACGCCACGCCCCGATCCTCCAACGCCGTGACCAGCGCTTTCGGGTCGCCAGCGGCCGCCGTATCGGCAGCGACGAGCGTGCTGTGCGGCACCGAGATCGACTGGCCGATGCCCGGGTCCAGCGATCCGGCCACCGACACCACGGCGTCGGCGAGCCCGTTGGCGTCAGCGGGGATCAGCCACACCTCGTCCCGGTCGACCACTGCGAGCACGGCCTGGCTGCCCCGGCTCACCGCGCGACCGCGGATCTCGCGGTCCGCCCACACCCAGACGTCCACGGCTTCCCGCGGACGCGCCAGCAAATGCAGCTGATCCAGCACCGTCCCGGATGGACGGCGGCCGCGCGCGAGCCTGCGCTGTGCCAGTGACTCCCAGACGGACTCGATCAGCTCGGCCCGTTCGGTGTGCGTGCGCCCTGGCGACGGAACCGCGAGCGCGGCCGGGCGTCCGCCCAGGTCCAGCGATTCCCACAGCACGTCGAATTCGAGGGCGGTCAGTACCAGGTTCACGGCCGGCGCACGTCTCCCGTGCCGTCGCCGAGGACGTCGCGCGTCACCATCCGGCCGTCGGCGAACAGGTCCTTGTCGTCGACGCCGAAGCGGCGCACGTGCTCGTCGTCGCTTTCCTGCGGAGCGGCTTCGGAGAGGTACTTGGCGTCGCCGCCGCCTGATTTCGGCGCGATCTGCTCGGCTTTCCGCAGTGCGACGGCTTCTTCCTCGGGAAGCTCGTCTACCGGCAACGGCCGGACCAAGCCCTTCTGCTGACCGTCTTGCGCGCGGCCTTGCCGTTCGCGGTCGCCGGAAAGCGCGCCACCGGCCACTCCCGCGCCCAACGCCGCAGCGCCTGCCCCGATTTCGCCAGCCGACGCTCCTCCGCCGCGCGGGGCCGGAGCGTTGCCGGGAGTTTCGGCGACGGGAGCAGGCGGTGGCTGCTGGACGCTGCCGACCAGCCGACCTCGTTGCAGCGCTTGGTTTTCGTGCCCGCCACCGGGGTAGCCGCCACCCGCGCCGCCGCCGGGGTTTCCTCCCGAGCCGCCGCGACCCGTTGTGCCGCCGAAGCTTTCGGAACTGCCGACAGTGCCGCGATTGGCCGGACCGCCGCTGTCGGATCCGCTGCTCGTCCCGCGCGGACCGGTCGGCAGGAATGTGCCGGACTCCCCGGGACGCACCGCGCCAGGAACCCGTGTCCCGCCGGAAGTGCTTGGCGCACTGGGGATTCCCGGCGCGTTGGTGGAGCCGCCCGACCGAGGCGCGCCAGGCAATCCCGGCTCGCTGCCCCGAGATGGCGGTGCTTTTTCCCAACCCGACGGCGGAGGCGCGGACGGCGGCACGTAGCTAGCCGCGACCACCGGCGCTGCTGGCCGCGCGGCCGGTGCCTGCGAAGCTGTGCCGTACGCAGGCGTCGGCGGGTCCACCACCGGAGCGGCCGGAGCGACTGGAGGCGGTGGGGGCACGTACTGCGACTTAACCGAAGCCGCAGCAGGCCGCACCTGGCCATCCGGCGTCACCTCGACCGCCGCGGCCGCACGGTCGACCGGACTCGGCCCGCTGCCGGGCTGGACCATCGCGAGCGATTGCGGCTGGCTCAACGGTTCGGTCGACAGCAGGTTTTCCCCGCTCTGCTGGGCATAAGAGTTCAGCGCCTCGACCGCTTGGCCGCGCGCGTTGTCCGCGGCCTGCACCTGTGCCGCGTGATCGGTCTCGAAGCCGAGGAAACTCGCCACCGAATCGACGAGCGTGAGGCTCTCCGCGCCTTTGCGCACCGCGGCCGGGTCGGGCAGCTTGTACTTGGTCCGGTTGAACGCTTCCCCTTGCGCGAAAAGCATTTCCGCGGTGTGCGTGACCTTCTGCATCGCATCCTGCGAGAAACCGGCCTGATCCGACAGCACCTGCCCGGCCTGCCCGCCCGCCTGGCTCTGCCATTCGACGCCGAGCTTCGCCAGCTGGTCGCGCAGCGTGCGGTCGGTGCCCGCGAGCGCGGTCGCGACCTCCCGCAGCGCCTCGACCGCGGTGGCGATGCTGGCGATTCCGTCGCCGGTGCCGAACTTCTCGATCTCGTCGGCGATGGCGGTGTCGGTCCACCCGTCGAAACGGTGGTCGCGGATCCTGCCCGCGAGTTCGGAGATCTCCACGCGCCCTCCCTAGGTCCGGTTCTTCAGGCCCTGCACGGCCAGGCCGGCGGCCTGGGTGGCGATATCGCACAACTGCGGCTGGCTGAACGCGCCGGCGGTGACCGCGAACTCCTGTGCCGCCATGGTTTGCCCCTGAGCGACGCCGACGAGCACCTCGCAGTCGGAGGGCGTGCCCGCCGCGCGGTAATTCGTGATCGCCGGATAGCCCTCGACGCTGGTGGCCGCGGTGGTCATGCTGTTCTTGCGCCGCGAGCCGGTGAGCCACTCCTGCACGTCCGCGCCGACGATCCGCAGGTGCAGCGCGTGGAACGGCTCGGTCTTGTCCGAGTCGAACACGCAGGTGGGCCCGTCCTTCGACTCTGCGGCCTTGCGCGGCACGCTCGTGACCTTCAGCAGGTCGAGCTGCGCCTGGCCGAGCAGGTCGCACGGGTCGGTCCCGGCGATCGGCAGATCCGACGGCCGCTGCGGCAGTGCGGCCGCTTTCGTCTGCTGCGCCAGGGAACTCATCGCGGGCTGTACGGGGTACGCGGTGCCTTGCGCGCCCGACGAGCAGCCCGCGACGCCGAGTACCGCGACCACCGCGAGGATCGGCTTAGTGGATGCCGTGCGCACCGCGGTCCCCGAAAGCCGCGGCCTTGTCCGCGTCGCTGGCTTCGTACGTCTTCGCTGCTTCGCGCAACTGTCCGACGAGCTTGTGCAGATTGGCGACGTACGCGCGCACCTGCGCCGCGTACGACTGATCACCTTCCGCGACAACGGTGTTCCACGCAGCCATCGCGTTCACGCTCACCGTGTCCGACGAAGGAGTGTCGACGCGCAGTTCGCCCAGCCGCGTGAGGAGCTTGTCCTCGAGCGCGCTGACCTGCTCGTCGACCACCCGCGCGACCTCGAGCAGCTTCGCCGGCTCGACCACGATGTCCGCGACGCCCGGCGCTGCCGGTATGGCCGAAGCCAGGTCGGTGAGCGGTGTGCTTCCCGGCATGCGCTAACCCCTCCCGTGATACGGACGGTGACCGTACGGACCCGTTTCGAGGCTACCAACCGCCGCGTGAACCCGAGGCGAACTTCGTGGAGAAGCTGCTCAGGCGGGAGCGCTTACTTCCCCGTTGGCCGCACGCAGTGCGATATCGGTGCGATGGTGCGAGCCAGCGAGGTGTACGCGCTCGACAGTCTCGTACGCGTGCTTACGCGCCGCCTTAAGCGACTTACCAGTGCCGACAACCGACAGCACGCGTCCGCCGGCCGAGATCACCGCACCGTCGTCGCGACGCCGTGTACCCGCGTGAAGCACGCCTTCGATCTCTCCGCCGGTGATGACGTCCCCAGTGCGCGGCTTGCCCGGGTACCCGTCCGCGGCGATCACGACGGTGACCGCGGCCCCGCCCGACCACTCCAGGGGCGGAAGCTCAGCCAGCTTCCCGGTGGCCGTCGCGTTCAGGACGGTCGCGAGCGACGTACGCAGCAGCGCGAGCACAACCTGCGTCTCGGGGTCGCCGAAGCGGCAGTTGAACTCGATCACCTGCGGGCCTTCCGAGGTGAGCGCGAGACCGGCGTAGAGCAGGCCGGAGAACGAGCTGCCCCGGTCGGCGAGCTCGTCCACCACCGGCTGCACGACCCGCGCGACGACGTCGTCCACCAGGTCCGCAGGGGCCCACGGCAGCGGTGCGTACGCGCCCATGCCGCCGGTGTTCGGGCCGGTGTCGCCGTCGCCGACGCGCTTGAAGTCCTGCGCGGGCAGCATCGGCACCACAGTGCGGCCGTCGACGAAGCAGAACAGCGAGGCCTCCGGACCATCCAAAAAGGACTCCAGGAGGACCGGGTGACCGCCGTCGAGCAGCATCAGCGCGTGCTTGCGCGCGACCTCGACGTCCTGGGTCACGACGACGCCCTTGCCCGCGGCGAGACCATCGTCCTTCACGACCCAGGTGGGCCCGAAGCGCTGAAGCGCGGCGTCGAGACGCGCGGGAGTGTCGACGACCTCGCTGCGCGCCGTCGGCACCTTCGCGGCCGCCATGACGTCCTTCGCGAACGCCTTCGACCCCTCGATGCGTGCAGCCGCGGCAGACGGCCCGAAGCAGGCGATGCCGGCTTCGCGCACCGCGTCGGCGACGCCCGCGACGAGCGGCACCTCCGGCCCGATCACGACGAGGTCGGCCTTCCACTCCTTGGCCAGGGCCGCGACGGCCTCCGGCTCGGCGAGCTCGACCCCGAGCTGCTCAGCGACCGCCGTCGTGCCGGCGTTGCCGGGGGCGCAAGCAAGCGCCGTGACCGCGGGGTCGCCTGCCACCGCGAGGACGAGTGCATGCTCCCGAGCGCCGGAGCCGATTACCAGTACGCGCACGCCGGACAGCGTAACGGTGGGTGTCGCGCCCCGGCAGCGCGCCGTCCGCGACCCCGGCCCGGACCAGGTGCGCGACTGGTCCGGCCCTGGGAGAACGCTGTCCGGAATCGGCCGCCATCCACCGTTTACCCGGTTGTCAACCGCCCGTCCGGCTGGTGCCGCGCGCCCGACGCTTGCGGCGATGAGGGTGACGCGGTAGTCGTGGCGAGCTGCGGATCGCCCGGTAGAGAAAGGTCCCCCCATGAAGCGCAAACGCCTCGGCGTGCTCGCCCTGTCCGGCCTGGCCCTGCTCGGCGTCGCCGGCCTCGCGATCGGCCCGGCCGCCGCGAGCGAGGACACGGCCGCGGGTGCGGTCGCGAGCGGCGCCCGGCACGATGGCCCGGTGATCGTCGGACACCGGGGCGCGCCCGGCTACCGCCCGGAGCACACGCTCGCGTCGTACGAACTCGCCTGGCGGATGGGCGTGGACTACGTCGACGTCGACCTGGTGCCGACCAAGGACGGCCAGCTCGTCGCCCGGCACGAGCCGGAGATCGGCGGCACCACCGACGTCGCGGCCCACCCGGAGTTCGCCTCGCGCAAGACCACGAAGGTCATCGACGGAACCACGATGACCGGCTGGTTCACCGAGGACTTCACCCTCGCCGAGCTGAAGACGCTCTACGCGAAGGAGCGGATCCCGCAGAACCGGCCGAACAACCAGCTCTACGACGGCCGCTACCGGATCGCGACGTACCAGGAGGTGCTCGACCTGACCCGGCGGCTCGGCCACGAGCTGCACCGGACGCTGGGCACCTACCCGGAGGTCAAGCACTCGACGTACTTCTCCTCGATCGGCAACCCGACCGAACCGAAGCTGGTCTCGATCCTCAACCGCAACGGCCTCAACCGGCCGAACGCTCCGGTGATCATCCAGTCGTTCGAGGTGACGAACCTGCAGGAACTGCACAAGCAGGTCCGGGTGCCGCTGCTGCAGCTGACCGAGGCGAAGGGCGCTCCGGCGGACTTCATCGCGAAGGGCGACAAGCGCACCTACGCCGACCTGGTCACGCCCGCCGGCCTGCGCGAGATCGCGAAGTACGCGAAGTACCTCGGCCCGGAGAAGGGGCAGATCATCCCGCGCGACGCGCAGGACAACCTCGGCAAGCCGACCACGCTGATCGCCGACGCGCACCGCGCCGGGCTCGAGGTGCAGCCCTACACCTTCCGCAACGAAAACCCGTTCCTGCCGGCGAACCTGCGCTCCTCGGCCAGTCCGAGCGCGTTCGGCAACGTGTTCGCGGAGGAAGCGGCGTTCCTGAAGGCCGGCGTCGACGGATTCTTCGCCGACCAGCCGGACACCGCACTGGAATCGGTGCGGGACTTCACCGGTCGCTGATTTTTGTTTCTTCCCGGCCCGCCGGTGACGTTCGCGTCGCCGGCGGGCCTTTCAGTTTCGCGGAGCGAGCACAACGATCGGGATTACGCGGTCGGTTTTCCGCGCGTACTCGTCGTACAGCGGGAACATCTTCGCCATCTGAGGCCAGAGAATCTCGCGCTCGTCCGGGATCAGGCAGGTGCGCCCGCGTCTGCTCAGCGGCCCAGTCCCACTTCGAATCGGTTGCGCGGTCGAGATCTTCGGCGACAGCCATGGCGGCAGTCCTTTCCGGCGCGGAGGGCGGTTTCTCGCCTCGGGGACGGAGGTGCCGCGACGTTCTCGACATCCTGGCCCGAAGCGGCAGTTCAGCCGGACGGAGGTAAGGCGGTCCCCACCCCGTAACGGGGGGCGCAGGCCATCGCCGTCGTGCCGTCGTGAGCCCTAGCGTTCGTTGCGCAGGCTGTCGAGGGGAGAAGACAGGTGGCTGGAATCGCGGCAACGGCCGTGCGGTGGGAGTCGGTCAGCACGAGCGGACGGCGGTAGGCCGATGATCATCTTCCGTCTCGCGCTTCGCTCGCTGCGGCATCGCCCCGCCAGCTTCGTGGCGAGCTTCGTCTCGCTGTTCCTCGGTGCCACGATCCTGATGACGTTCGCTTCATTGCTGGACACCCGCGCCAACGTTGACGAATCGACCGGACGCATCCTGACCATCATGGCGAGCGCGGTCGGCGGCTGGGGCCTGGTGCTCGTCGTGGTCGCCGTAATGTCCACACTCGGCTTGCTGGTACGCCAGCGGGACACCGAACTCGCTTTGCTGAAAAGCATCGGCGCAACCCCGGCCCAGATTGGCAAGCTGATCGTCGGCGAGGCCCTGTCCATCGCGATCATCGCGTTTCTCGCGGCGATCACACCGGCGGTGTTCACCGGAAGACTGGTGGTCGACCTGCTCAAGAACGCCCAGCGACTGCCTGAACGCGTGCCCGCCGAATTCGGCCCGTTCGCGATCAGCATCGGCCTCGGGATCACGCTGCTCGCGGCCGGGATCGCAGCCGCGGCAACAGCGTGGCGCAGAGCCAGGTCCGGGGTACGGGAAGGGCTGCTCACCGCTTCAATCGGCGACGGCCGCCCAGGGTGGGTCCGCCTCATCGCCGGGCTGCTCGTGCTCGCCACGGGCATTTCCGCCGGAGTGCTGACCGCAACCGTATTCACCGGCCGGGAGCCCGCGCTGATGGCAATCGGTGGCCAGGGCGCGATCCTGTCCGCGGTCGGGTTCGCGCTGCTCGCTCCCACGCTGCTGGCGGTGATCACGAGGGCGGTAGCCAAGCCGCTGAGGCGGACGGGAGCCAGCGGTCACTTGGCCGTGCTCAACCTGCGCGGACAGACTCAGCAACTGGCCGGAGCGCTCGTGCCGAACATCCTGTTCACCGGAATGGCCACCGGAACGCTCTACATGCAGAGCATCGAGAACTCCGCGGCGACCGGCGCGCGGACCGAGATCGCGCGGAGCATCGAAACACTGAACTACGTCGTGGTCGGCATGGTCGCGTTGTTCGCCGCGATCATGCTGGTCAACACGCTCATCGCCACCACCATTCACCGCAGGCGGGAGTTCGGCCAGCAACGTCTCGTGGGTTCGACCCCACCGCAGGTGCTCGGGATGGTCGGGCTGGAGGGGGCCGTGCTCGCGTTGACCGGGGTGCTGTTCGGCTCGATCGCTTCAGTCGCGACTGTGGTCCCGTACAGCCTGGTGAAGACCGGTTCGGTCCTGCCCGACGCCACGATCACGATCTACCTCGGCGTCGTGCTCATCGCGTGCGCGCTGACCCTGACCTCAAGCGTAGGCACTGCGCGGCAGGCGATCCGCGTCCCGGCAGTGCAGGCCTGCCGCTGACCGGCCCGCCTCGGGCGACTGATCAGGAGACGACCGGTTCGAGTGATGCGCTCTCGAACAATTGTTCGAGATACTGGACTCATGTCAATCACCGAGTCCCGGACCGCCCTGCGCCGTTCGGAGGAGCTTCCGCCCAGCGACCAGCGAAACCTTGACACCCGCGAACGGGGAGGGCTAACTTCTGCGCACTCTCAATGGTCTGTCCGCATACCTTTCAGGTGGGTGCCCGATGGATGTCTCCGACCAGCAGACCGGCCAACCCGACGAAGACAGCGCTCGCCTGCACGCGCTGGGCTACGCGCAGGAACTCAAACGCACGATGTCGGCGTTCTCGAACTTCGCCGTGTCGTTCACGATCATCTCGATCCTGTCCGGCTGCCTCACGCTGTACGGCTTCGGCATGAAAACCGGCGGCCCAGCGGCGATGATCTGGGGCTGGCCGCTGGTCGGGCTGTTCGTGGTGCTGGTCGGGCTGGGCATGGCGGAGGTGTGCTCGAGCTACCCGACGGCGGGCGGGCTCTACTACTGGGCGGCGAAGCTGGCGACGCGCAACGGTCCGGCGTGGTCGTGGTTCACCGGCTGGTTCAACCTGATCGGGCAGATCGCGGTGACGGCTGGCATCGACTTCGGCGCTGCCCTGTTCCTCAACGCGTTCCTCGATCTGCAGTGGGGCTTCAGCGCGACGCCGGGACACACGATTCTGTTGCTGGCCATCATTCTCGTCGTGCACGGGGTGCTGAACACCTTCGGCGTGCGCGTGGTGGCGGTGCTGAACAGCGTCAGCGTGTGGTGGCATCTGGTGGGCGTGCTGGTGATCGTGGGCGTGCTCGTGTTCGTGCCGGCGAAGCATCAGGAAGCGTCGTTCGTGTTCGGCAGCTTCGTGAACCAAACCGGCTGGGGTTCCGCGCCGTATGTGTTCTTACTGGGATTGCTGCTGGCGCAGTACACCCTCACCGGTTACGACGCCTCGGCGCACATGACGGAGGAAACCAAGAACGCGGCGAAAGCGGGTCCGCGCGGAATCATCAACTCGATCCTGGTGTCACTGGTCGCGGGCTGGATCCTGTTGATCGGCCTGACGTTCGCCATCCAGGACTACGACGGAGCCGTCAACTCGGCCACCGGCGTCCCGCCCGCGCAGATCTTCATCGACGCGACCGGTGCGGTGACGGGCAAATTCCTGCTCCTGATCTGCATCGGCGCACAACTGTTCTGCGGCATGGCCTCAGTGACCGCGAACTCCCGCATGATCTACGCCTTCGCTCGCGACGGCGCGATCCCGGGTTCGAAGATCTGGCACAACATCAACAAACGAACCCAAACCCCGACCAACGCAGTATGGCTGGCGGCCGGCGGCGCACTGGTGCTCGCGCTGCCGTACCTGTGGAGCGCGACGGCTTACGCAGCAGTCACCTCGATCGCGACAGTGGGCCTGTACGTCGCGTACGTGATCCCGGTCTTCCTCCGCGTCCGCCGAGGCGACAGCTTCGAGAAGGGCCCGTGGAACCTGGGCCGCTGGGGCAAACCGATCGGCATCGTCGCGACAGGGTGGGTCGTGGTGATCTTCGTGCTCTTCATGCTTCCCCAGGCAAGCCCCATCACGGTCGACACGTTCAACTACACGCCGATCGCCTTCCTGGTCGTCCTGGGCGGGGCCGCCCTGTGGTGGGTTTTGTCGGCACGGAAGTGGTTCACCGGCCCGAAGGTGCAGGGTTCGGCGGAGGAATTGGCCGCGGTGGAAAAGGAACTGAAGGAACTCGGTTAGTCCGGCGGATTCTGGAGACGGCTGGCCGTTCTCCACCCCGCATCGCCCTACCCCGCATCGCCCCACGCAGCGGCGCTCTACCCGGCCTCGCTCCACCCTGCGCCGCTTTACCCCGGCATCGCTCCACCCTGGGTCGCTCCGCTCGGCGTCGCCCTGCCCTGCGTTGCTCCGCTCGGCGTCGCCCTGCCCTGCGTTGCTCCGCTCGGCGTCGCCCTGCTCGGCGATGCTCCGCCGACGAGCATCGGGCGGGGCCGGTGAGCGGGGATTGACCAACCCGCCCGCCGAACCGCCGTGCGCCGACGACTTCCGCAGCACCGGCGGGCGACCTCGCCCATCCCCGCCAACCGCCTCACATCCGCACCATCCACCAACTGCCCCCACACCCGCACCGCCCACCCAGCCCGCCAACGATCCCGTGGCCGCGCCGTCCACCCTGCCCGCCAACGATCCGGTGGCCGCGCCGCCAACCACCCCGTGGCCGCACCCGTCCACACAGCCCACCAACCACCGCGATATCCGCGCCGTCCACACCGTCCACCGACGATCCCGTGGCCGCGCCGCCGCACGGTCCACTAACAACTCCTACGTCCGCCGACCGCCGCCAACTCCGTCGCATCCGCATCGCGCCGGAGCACGGGCCGACCACCCACGAGCCCTGCCCACCCTCGACCCGGCCCGTCCACCTCACCCCGAAGGGAGTCCGACACGAACCCACACCATCCGCGGCTCGCCTGACCCATGAGTCAAGATGCGAAGCATGGAGACCTTGACGCTGGTCGGCGTGCTCGCCGGGTCGCTTGGGCTGACCGCGGTCGCCCGGCGGTTCAACCTTTCCGCGCCGCTGCTCATCGTGGTGGTCGCGCTGGGGATCGCGCTGATTCCCGGCGTTCCGAGGGTCGAGCTGGAGCCCGAGCTGATCCTGACCGTCGTGCTGCCGCCGCTGCTGTACTCGACGTCGCTGGAGAGTTCGATCTCCCACTTTCGTGCGAATCTGCGGCCGATCATCACGCTCGGCGTGCTGCTCGTCGTGGCCACCGCGTTCGTGATCGCCTTCGTCGTGCACCTGCTGCTGCCCGACCTCCCGTGGGCGTCGGCGCTGGTGCTCGGGGCGGTCGTGTCTCCGCCGGATGCCGTGACCGCTGTCGCGATCGGGCGGCGGCTGGGGTTGCCGCGGGGCGTGATGACGGTGCTCACCGGCGAGAGTCTGGTCAACGACGCGGCCGCGCTCACGTTGTACAAGGTCGCGCTCGCCGCGGTGGCCGGGACGGCTGGGTCGCTCGGGCACGGGTTCGCGGTCTTCGCCGTCGCGACGGTGGTCGGCATCCTGGTCGGGCTGGTCGCGGGCGGGGTCGTCGAGCTGATCCGCACGAGGCTGGACGATCCGCTGCTCGAATCGGCGTTCGGGATCGTGGTGCCGTTCGCGGCGTACGTCACCGCGGAGCATCTGCATCCGTTCGGGGCCGAGTTCAGCGGGTCCGGCGTGCTGGCGGTCGTCACGGCGGGGCTGTTCCTCGGGCACCGGTCGTTGCGGGCGTCACCGGCGACGCGGGTGCAGGACCGGTCTGTCTGGGCGTCGATCGACGTCATGCTCGAGGCATTGGTGTTCGCGTTGATGGCGTTGCAGCTGCCGTTCGTGCTCGACGGGGCGCAGCATGCCGCGCGGGACAACGGGACGCTCGCGCTGTCCGCGGTCGTCGTGCTGCTCGCGACGATGTTCGTGCGGATTCCGGCCGTGTTCCTGTCCAGCTATCTGCCTCGGTCGCTGCAACTTCTCAGACGCACCAAGCACGATCCGCCTGCCTGGCGTTCGCTGGCGGTGATCTCCTGGACCGGCATGCGCGGCGTCGTCACCATCGCCGCCGCGTCCGGTGTTCCCGCGGATACGCCTGGTCGCGCCGAGATCCAGCTCTTCGCGTTCGCCGTCGCGGTCGGGACCGTGCTGATCCAAGGACTCACGCTGCCGCCGCTGATCCGGTTGCTCAAAGTCCAGGACCCGGACGAGGACGCACGCGACCAGGCCGAGGAGCTGGCCGCGCGCAAGGTCGCGCAAAAGGCCGCGCACGAACGGCTGCGCGAGCTTGCCCGCGATCAACTGTCCACATTGGACATAGAGCCGGAGAAGATGAAGCGGCTCGAACAACGGCTGGAACGCGTCGTGGACACCCGGTACCGGTTCGCGCAGGCCGCGATCACGCTGTCTGGCGAGGAGCGGCGCGACAGTCCGCAGGCGCAGTTCGCCAAGGCGCGGCGGGAACTCCTCATCACCCAGCGGGCGGCGATGATCGAGGAGAACCGCGCCGGGCGCCTTGACGACGACGTCCTGCAGAAAGTGCTGCGCGAACTCGATCTGGAGGAAATGTCAGTGACGACAACCCTTACGAACCGGATGAGTTGAGCTCGCCCGTCAGCCGCCAGGTGCGCCGCCGGTCCTCGTCGGTGTGCAGGGCGGTCTGGGTGAGCAGCACGTCGGTCGCGCCGGCGTCGAGGTAGCGCTGCACGCCGGCGGCGACCGTCTCCTCGTCGCCGATCAGCACCAATTCCGCCGCGTTTTCGACGCCGCCTGCCTCCAGAACGCGCCGATACGACGGAATCGAACCGTAGAAACCGAGTTCCCGCGCCGCGATCTCGCGCACCGCCTCGACGTCGCTGGTCACCACGGCCGGAACGGCGGCGATCACTCGCTTGCCAGGACCGATCCCCGGCACGATCAGGTCCGAGAGCGCACGCGGGCTCGCCAAGTACGGCAGCGTGCCGTCCGCCAGTTCGCCGGTGACGCGCAACGCCTGCGGTCCCATCGCGGCAACGAGCACCGAAATCGCAGCCGCCGGCGCGGGCTCCGACAGATGCACTTCCACCGTCGAGCCGGTGAAGTCGACTTGTTCGCCCGCGAACAACGCGCGCAAGACGGTCAGGTACTCGCGAAGGTGCCGCACCGGCGGCGGATACGGGGTGCCGTAGACGGGTTCGAGAAAGTTCTTCGCCCCCAGACCGATGCCGAGAGTGAACCGCCCGCCAGTCGCCTCGCTCGCCGTACGCGCGGCGGAGGCCAGCACCAGCGGATGCCGCGGGTAAATCGGCACGACGGACGTGCCGATCTCGACCCGGGAGGTCGCCTGTCCGGCCAGCGCGGCCGCCACCAGCGCGTCAAAGCCTTCGGGCAGCTGGGCGAACCAGATCGACGCCGCACCGGCCTCCTCGGCCTCGCGTGCCTGGTTCAGCAATTCGGTCACCGTGATCTGCTCCCGCGGAAGGGCGGGCAAGGTCAGTCCGACGCTCATATCTTCAAACTATTCAGGAGCACCACCGGTTTCTCATCATTCGGAACAAGCGCGCAGCTTTGTGTCAGTCGACTTCTCATCCGACGAGAGCCCCTGCCCGGCCGCCCGGCTGACCCGCACCCTGGACGCCCGACGACCCCAGGAGGACCGATGTCTCTGACCGACGTCATCGACGGCACCCGCCAAGCCGTGCGGACGGACCGGCACAACGCGGCGGTGTCGTTCAGCGTCGACCACGCACTGGCCGCGAACACCGCGACGGTGGTGGACGTCCGGGTGCGCGACCACGCGTTCACCGTCGACGAACCGCCCGCCCTCGGCGGCACCGACCAGGCGGCGAACCCGGTCGAGTACGCGCTGGCCGCGCTCGGCTCCTGCCAGGTGATCACGTACCAGTTCTGGGCCGCGCGCCTCGGTATTCCGCTGGACGCAGTGCGCGTGAAGGTGGACGGCGACCTCGACCTGCACGGCTTCTTCGGCTTCGACGAATCGACCCGGCCCGGTTTCAGCGACGTGCGAGTGTCCGTAGAACTCGACGGCCCGGCCGCGCCCGAGGTCTACGAACAACTCCGCCGCGCGGTGGACGAACACTGCCCGGTGCTCGACCTGTTCCGCAACCAAACCCCAGTCACCACAACGGTTCGCTGACCACGCCGATCACGACGGATCCAGTTCGCGGCGATAGGTCAGAGTCCCGTCAGCGGAAACACTCCAGCGGTCGGGCAGTGTCGGCTCTTCGGCCAGCTGCCCGATCCTCGCACCCTGGAAGTTGAAGCGGGTACCGGGAAAATCGTCCCACAACAACGAATCGCCGACAGACCCGCCGCTCGGCTCGCCGATCTTCGGATGCGCATCGAATACGATGAATCGATCGAACTCCCCGTCACGAAAATTGCACTTGCCGCAAAAGACAGAATTATAAAACCAGGCTCCGTCAAGAAACCGAACGTCAGCCGCGAAAAAATTCCAGCCGAACCGCGTGC
The DNA here is from genome assembly GCF_053587275.1 of Amycolatopsis sp. NPDC003676. Lineage (NCBI taxonomy): Bacteria > Bacillati > Actinomycetota > Actinomycetes > Pseudonocardiales > Pseudonocardiaceae > Amycolatopsis > Amycolatopsis sp. NPDC003676. The sequence goes on along the minus strand of NZ_JBSFNS010000027.1, from coordinate 58,077 downwards.
CCGTGAATACCGCCCGGTCGAGAAACTTCGCCCCAGAGAAGCTCGCCAGCCCGGCAAAGTCGGACTCGTAGAACCACGTCTCTCCGCGAAAGACGGTCCGGTCGAACCTGGCCACCACCAAGAACTGGGTTCCGCGGAACCGGGCTTTGCCGACGGAACACCGCTCAAGCCGGAAGTCGATCAAGACCGCGCGGCTCAGATCCAGATCGAGGGCACCCCATTTATCCGGGGAGCCGTCCGCCTCCCGGAGGTGATCCGCCAGCATTTCCTGCGCGGCGAGCCGCACCTGAAGCTCCTCGCGTTCCTGCCGTTCGGCCTCCGGCATGCCGCTTTCCAGGTCGGCTGCTCGTGAGCCTTCGTACTCCCACGAAGGTTCCGGAAACGGCATCCGCAGATAAGCGCAGACGACGTTGACCACCGCCTGCCGAAGCGTCGGATTCGCATTCGCCAGCCGTTCAAGTGCATACAACCCGCCGAGCCGGACGGGTGCCTTGTCCGAACCGATCTGTTCGACAGCCTTGCCGTACAACTCGGTGATCCGCCGCTCGGTCAGGTCGAACTCGGTTGCGAGCTGGACCTTCTCCCGGTGCCGCTGGTCCTCGGCAGTGGCGGCGATCGTTTCTCTGATCTGTATTTCCGTCGACCGCTGCCGCCGCGCCGCGAGCCACAACGCGAAAGCACCGCCCGTGCCGACCGCGAGGCTCAGTGCCGTGCGGATGGCGTCCAGCTCAGCCCGGGCCGTGTCCGACGTTGGGGCGGTCGCTACCTGGCTCACCAACAGCCAAGTAGCCGCTGCGATCAGAACCGCGGTCGCTGCGGCGGCAGCGGCAACCCACCACCACCGCAGCTCCGGCAGTTTCCGCGCCGAGCCAGAGCGCCCGGCAGCACCGTCTGTCATGCCGCTCTCATCGAACAGCGGCCGACAGACGCAACAAACTCAGGCGAACTCGTGCCGCACGATCGTCTGCTCCCGGCCGGGACCGACGCCGATCGCCGAAACCCGTGCGCCCGACAGCTCCTCGATCCGCTCGACGTAAGCCCGCGCGTTGGCCGGCAGCTCGTCGTACGTGCGGCAGTTCGAGATGTCCTCGAACCAGCCCGGCAGCTCTTCGTAGATCGGGACCGCGTGGTGCACGTCGGTCTGGGTCATCGGCATGTCCGAGGTCCGGAAGCCGTCCACCTCGTAGCCGACGCACACCGGGACCTTCTCCAGGCCGGACAGCACGTCCAGCTTGGTGAGGAAGTAGTCGGTGATTCCGTTGACCCGCACCGCGTAGCGGGCGATCACCGCGTCGAACCAGCCGGTGCGCCGCGAGCGGCCGGTGGTGACGCCGAACTCGCCGCCCTGCTTGCGCAGGTATTCGCCGGACTCGTCGTCGAGTTCGGTCGGGAACGGGCCGGAGCCGACGCGGGTCGTGTAGGCCTTCAGGATGCCCAGCACGGTCGTGATGCGGCCGGGGCCGATGCCCGAGCCCGCGCTCGCGCCGCCGGACGTCGGGTTCGACGACGTGACGAACGGGTACGTGCCGTGGTCCACGTCGAGCAGCGTGCCCTGCGAACCCTCCAGCAGCACCGTCTCGCCGCGCTCCAGCGCCTGGTTCAGCTGCAGCCGGGTGTCGGCGATGCGGTGCGCGAACTTCTCGCCCGCCGCGAGCACCTCGTCGGCGACCTGGTCGGCGTCGAGCGCCTTGCGGTTGTAGACCTTGACCAGCACCTGGTTCTTGAACTCCAGCGCCGCCTCGACCTTCTGGCGGAAGATCTTCTCGTCGAGCAGGTCCTGCACGCGGACGCCGACGCGGGCGATCTTGTCCTGGTAGCACGGGCCGATGCCGCGGCCGGTGGTGCCGATCTTGCGGCTGCCGAGATAGCGCTCGGTGACTTTGTCGATCGCCACGTGGTACGGCATGATCAAGTGCGCGTCGGCCGAGATCAGCAGCTTGCTGGTGTCGACGTCGCGCTCCTCGAGACCCGCCAGCTCGTCCAGCAGCACGCCAGGGTCGATGACCACGCCGTTGCCGATGACGTTCGTCACGCCCGGCGTCAGGATCCCCGACGGGATGAGGTGCAGCGCGAAGTTCTCGCCGTTGGGCAGCACGACCGTGTGGCCCGCGTTGTTGCCGCCCTGGTAGCGGACGACCCACTGGACGCGGTCGCCGAGCAGGTCGGTGGCCTTGCCCTTGCCCTCGTCCCCCCACTGGGCACCGATCAGCACGATGGCCGGCATGTGACACTCCAGGTGTTCGGCAATAGGAATAGTGCTCCCGGACGGGGGCACGGGTGGCGCTGGTAAATGCCGGTGCATGACTTTAACGGAGGACGCCGGAGTGCGCGGAATAGTGGTGGCCTGCGGGGCCGCGGCGGATCTCCCCGCGCGGCTCGGCGACGTCCCGCTGGTGCACGCCAGCCCCCGTCCGGGCAAGGCGGAAATCGACCCCTTGCTGGGGGAACACGACCGGCTCGTCGTGCTGGGCTCCGACGCCGACCTCGCCGCCGTGGTGGTGCGTCTCATGCGCCGCGAAGTCCTCCCGGGCGTGTCAGTGGGTTTCGTGGCCACTGAGACCGGCTCTCGCGTCGCCGCGCACTGGCGGCTGCCCTCGGACCCGGACGAGGCGTTCGCGCTCGCTTGGAAGGGCGAGGACGCCGAGACCTCGCTCGTGCGCGACGACACCGGCGGCGTGCTCCTCGGGCACGCGACCCTGCGCGATGTCAAGGGCCAGGCGTATTGCGACGAACAGGTGGCTTTCGACGGATTGGTTTCCGGCATCGAGGTCGCACCGGACGAGTCCGGAGTCACCGCCCGAATCACCCGCGGCAAGCTCCTCAAACGGTCCTCGACGTATCGCGGGCGCGCCTTCCAGCTCGGCTGCGTTCCGACGTTTTCGCTGGTCATCGACGGTGTACCGCAGGAGCGCGCGATCACCCGGCGGACCTGGTACCGGCACACCGCCGATCTCCGCGCGGTCCGCGGCTGACCCGGCAGCGCGGACGAGGTTCAAGCCGACTTGGACTCTCGGTGACTTTCCGTTTACTGAAGGTCGGTTTCCTGTCACCTGACGGTGTTGCGCACGCCACTTTCGTGGTCAAAGGTGAATCAGTCCCGCATCTGACCAGGAAGGCAGCAATATGCCGACCACACGTACAGTTCGCAACTCCTTGACCGTCCTGGCCGGCGTCGCGCTGCTCGGCTCGGTCACGGTGGGCGTCGCCGATGCCACCCCGCCCGGCATCCCGTCGGCGGACACCGCGAAGAGCCAGCTCGCCGGGCTCACGGTGAAACCGGACGGCTCGCAAACCGGGTACAGCCGCGACAAGTTCCCGCACTGGATCGACCAGGGCAACAACTGCAACACGCGCGAGATGGTGCTCAAGCGCGACGGTACGAACGTCAAGGTCGGCTCCGACTGCGCCCCGACCTCGGGCACCTGGACCTCGCCGTACGACGGCGCGACCTGGAGCGCTCCGTCCGATGTGGACATCGACCACGTCGTGCCGCTCGCCGACGCGTGGCGCACCGGCGCGTCGTCCTGGACCACCGCGCAGCGGCAGGCCTACGCCAACGACCTGACCGACCCGCAGCTGATCGCAGTGACCGACAACGTCAACCAGGAAAAGGGCGACAAGTCGCCGGACCAGTGGAAGCCGCCGTCCACCGGATACTGGTGCACCTACGCCAAAATGTGGGTGGCGGTCAAGTCGAAGTTCAAGCTCACCGTGAATTCGGCGGAGAAGTCTGCGCTGACGGACATGCTGGGGCGCTGCTGACCCGATCAGCCCTACCGCGGGCGCCGCCGCCGTCCTATGGTCCGAACCATGAGGAAGATCACGGCGGCGGTGCTGGCGGTGTTCCTGGTGCTCTGCGGAGCGGTCCCGGCGACGGCGGCGACCGGGCGCAGAGTCGTTGTGTACTACCAAACCACGCACCAAAACGGGTCGTACATCTCCCCGCTGGGGCTCACCGACCACGACGCCGGCGTCACCGACGTGATCGTCGGAGCCGTGCACCTCAACGACGGCGGAACCATGACGCTCAACGACGATCCGCCGTCGGACGCAAAATTCACGCAGATGTGGGTCGACCTCGCCACGATGCAAAGCAAAGGCGTGCACGCACTCGCTTTCGTCGGCGGTGCGGCGAAGGGCAGCTTCCAGCGTCTTGAGCAGGACTTCGACACCTACTATCCGTTGCTGCGCAACCTGATCCGCGACCATTCGCTGTCCGGCATCGACCTCGACGTCGAGGAGCAGATGTCGAACGACGCACTGAACCGCGTGATCGACGCGTTGCGGGGCGACTTCGGCTCGGACTTCCTGATCACTCTCGCACCGGTCGCCACCGAACTCAGCGGCGGAGGCGGGCTTTCCGGCCTCGATTACGACCGGCTTTACCGCGAGCGCGGCGACCAGATTTCCTGGTTCAACACCCAGTTCTATTGCGGCTGGGGCTCGCTGGCGGACACCTCGGGCTACGACCAGATCATCGGCCGTGGAGTCGTCCCGGCGAGCAAGGTCGTCGCGGGGACGGTCACGAATCCCGCTAACTGCAACGGTTACGTCGACATGCCGACGCTGAAGAACACCGTCGGCAGTCTCGTCCAGAAGTATCCGGACTTCGGCGGCATCGACGGCTGGGAGTATTTCAACTCGCTGCCCGGCGACACCGCCGCGCCGTGGGAGTGGGCGCAGCAGATCGCGCCGACGGTCAAGGGTTAGCCAGCCGCAGGATTTCCCTTGCCAGTGCGTCGTTCTGCCGGAACGAGATCGCATTCGTGCGCGGCCGGGTGAAAGCGCCTGCCGATCGGACACTCGTGTGCGGACCCACCGCGAACCGCCGAGGATGCGCCGCACCGTCCACGGTGACCAGTCGGAAGTCGTTGAGCGACGTGGCGATCCGGCCGGAAGGCAACGTCGCGCCGTCGACATCCGGGACGGTTTCCTCGGCCAGCGCACCGGTTTCCCGCAGGCTGCGCAACAACGGGTCGGACACTCGTGGGACGCTGGCGTTCGGCAGCCGCGCCTCGATCAACGTGCGCGCGGCGACAGTGTCCGGATGGCTGGTGCTTGACGCGACGAACGCCCCAGTCGTCTCGTCGGCGGCGATCGAGATGTCCGCGCCAAGGAAAGACACAACGCCAGCGTCCTCCAGTGCGAGCAGTTCATCGAGCCGACGCGGCGGCGGACCGCTTGCGTAGTAAGAGAAAAACCCGTGGAACCAGCCGTCCATATCGGACACTTGAGACGCTGCGGTCAGCCGTCCGGTCGCGAGCAGCGCGGGCAGCTGGCCGATCACCGACAGCAGCGCCATGAACGCGCCGAGGTCCGCACTGTGGTGCACGTCCGCCCGTCGCGCGAGATCGGACTCGACGTACTTCCGCACCGCCTTCCCGAATTCCTCGCCGGAGTCAAAGCGGCGGCCAGCGAACGGGCGATCCAGCCGCTCAAGGTCGAGCCGATCCTCCAGCGCAGGCACCGCGGTCGCGATCAGAGCGTCCATTTCGGACGTCCCCCACGGCAGGTCGGCGAATTTGTCCGCGAAGACCGCGAAATCCGTGCGCACGCGATCCGGATGTCCGGTCAACAGTTCGGTGTAATACGCCCAGGCGAGTTCCTTCGCGATCAGCGGCCACACGTCCGCTCGGAAGTCGAGCGGACCGGTCAGACCGTCAATAGCGCGCTTGTCAAAGAATCTGGGCAGCTGCAATGGTTTCCCGCGCAGCCGATAGCCGGTTTTCGCGTGATACGGCACCCCGCGCCGGGACCCGACGTGCAGCACCGGCTCGGCACCGCTCGGGTGATAACGCAGACCACCGCACGGCAGCTCCTCGAACCGGCCGCCGCGACCCTCCGTCAGCAACAGCATCAGGTCCACGAACGCGAGCCCGAAACCGCGCACTAGCACCGGTTCTCCAGCGGGCACCGCGGAGTAGTCGACGTCCGCGGTGTAGCCAGCGGGGTAGTAGGACAGCTCGTGCTGCTCGGCGAACGCCTCCAGTTCGCGTTCCCGGGAATCGGGGACCGCGTCGAGATGGCCGACCGTCAGCACCACGGCGTCGGCGGTCACGGTCGTGCCGTCGGAAAGCCGCACAGTCTCGTCGTCGTCGATGCTCTCTGCCGTGGCGAGGTGCTCGATCACCGTGATGCCGGGCGGCAATTCGGCCACCACCTTGCGGTAGAACCACTCCAGGTACCGGCTCTGCAGCCGCCGGGTCGGGAAGTCCGTGGAGGCTAGGGACTCGAACTCGGCGCGGACGTCGTCCGGCACCGGATACGCGAGGGTGCCCGCGCGCACCTGCCGCACCCACTCGATCAGCGACGGACCCGGCCGCACCGGGCCGTCGATCCGGACGGTGTCGTCGGTGAAGACGGTGACGTCCTCGGGCATCGAGTTCATCCGCAGCAGCGGCGACTGCTCGTACCGCCACACGCGGCCGGGGCCGGGCGGGAACGGGTCGATGAGGTGGACTTCGGCTTGCCGGTCGCCGAGCAGTTCGGCGGCGTTCGCGGACAGCCGTTCGAGGACGCCGACCCCGCGAGGTCCGGCGCCCACGATGGCGAGCGTGAACGTCGGGAGAGCGGTCACCCGGGCGAAGCTACGCGGCTGGCTGACCGAGCGGCGGCCGTTCCACTCTGCGGACGGTCGACCCGAACGGATGTGGCACAAACCACAAAGATCGAACCAGTCCCGGAAGAGAGTGCGGAGCGCTATCGTCTGGACACGTGGCGAACTGATCGTGACCTGTCGGATACCGGCGAAAGAACCTAGAGAATCACCAACAGTCACGAGACACTGAGCTTGGCAACTCACTTCGTGTGACCGGCCCGTGACCAGGAGGATCTAGGGTCACCCGTTGGTCACTAGTGCGGCACAGTCCGCACACAGCAGCGGGGAGAACACGCATGACGACAGCACCACACCGGGTCACGTTCCGCGAGGTGTTCGGAGTCGCCGAGTTCCGCGCGATGTGGTTCGGCGAACTGCTGTCGATCGCCGGTGACCAGCTCGCCCGCGTCGCGTTGTCCGTCCTCGTCTACGCCAACACCGGTTCCGCGACGCTGACCGGCCTCACCTACGCGCTCACGTTCTTCCCGTCGCTGCTGGGCGGCATCTTCCTCACCGGATTCGCCGACCGCTTCCCTCGCCGGGCGGTCATGGTCACCGTCGACGCCACGCGCGCGGCGCTGATTCTGTGCGTTGCCATACCCGGGCTGCCGTTCTGGGCGCTATGCGTGCTCGTCGGCTGTGTTTCACTGCTGAATCCGCCGTTCAAGGCGTCTCAGCTGGCATTGCTGCCGCAGGTGCTCGAAGGCGACCGATTCGTGGTCGGCATGGGCATCCGGAGCATGACCGTGCAGTCCGCGCAGCTACTCGGTTTCGCCGGCGGTGGCGCGCTGCTGCTCGCGATGGACGCCCGCCTCGCCTTGGTGCTCGACGCGGGCACGTTCGTGCTCTCCGCGCTCTTCCTCCGCTTCGGGCTCAAGTCGCGCCCCGCGGCGGCCAGCGGGGAAAAGCGCAAGCCGTTCCTCTCCTCGCTGAGCGCGGGCGGCAAGGTCGCCTTCGCGACCAGTGCGTTGCGGTCCTTGATGGTCTTCACGTGGCTCGCCGGGCTGATGCCGGTGTACGAGGGCATTGCCGCGCCCTACGTCGCGTCCTCGGGCGGCGGGTCCGAAATGATCGGCTTCCTGCTGGCCGCGGATCCGGTGGGCAGCGTGATCTTCACGTTCGTCTACACGCGCTGGGTGCCCGCCGGGATCCGGCCGAAGCTGATCGGCCCGATGACCGCGCTCGCCGCGATCCCGCTGCTGCTGTGCTTCCTGCAGCCGGGTCCGGTCGTTTCGGTGATTCTGTTCGTGATCTCCGGCGGCTTCGGCACGATCGCGCTGCTGCAGGCGACGGCGTCGCTGACGGTCGCAGTGCCGGACGAGAGCCGGGCGCAGACGATGGGGCTGTCGAACACCGGCTTGACCACGACGATGGGCGTGACGCCGTTGATCGGCGGGGTCATCGCGGACCACGTGAGCGCGCAGACGACGGTCGGGATCTTCGGATTGGCCGGGCTGCTCATCACGATTCCGCTCGCGATCGCGTGGCAGCGGACCGTTTCCGGGCAGGCCAAAGACGGGTCTGCGAAGGAAGCCACACGCGCCGAACATGCCTGACTACCCCGACATGCCCCGCGCGTGAGGCTCTGACCTGCGCGACCTTGCGGTGCTGCTACGCGGTCACTGTTCCTTGCTGCGCATCGCTGGTCACCCTTCATCCGGCGTGTTCGGGAAAAATGTACACACCTAAGGCCCTTGTGGACAGGCGGCAAACGGTCTGAAACTGTGAGTAAGGCGAGTGTCACTGGAGATCCGCGCAAGACCCGGGGGGAAGAATGGTCACATTGGGGGAATTTTCTGGTCTGGGGCTGCGCGATGCGGTTTCCCGGTGGTCGCTCTGGACTCGGCCGCGGCAGTGGGTCGCGGTCACGCTGACGAGCATGGCCGTCACGGTGGTGCTCACCGTGGTGAGCACGCTGGTGTTCCCGGTCAGCCTCGGCGAGCTCGGGATCCTCGGCATGCTGGCCGGCTTGGCGATCGCGCAGACCGAGGTCACGCGCCAGATCGAGCGGCAGCGCCGGATGTTGAGCCAGGGCCCGCACATCACCGTGACCTCGGTGTGGCTGCTTCCGGCGGCGCTGCTGGTGCCGCCGCAGCTGGTGGCCGCGCTGGGCGTGATCATCTACGTCTACCTGGCGTTCCGCAGCTGGAACGGCACGCGCCCCGGTGAGGCGCACCGCGTCGCGGCCAACGCGACCACGATGATCCTGTCCGGATTCGGCGCCGCGCTGGCCGGACACCTCGCGGACGGCCACAGCGTCACCACCGTGGTGGCGGGCGCGCTCGGGTATTTCCTGGTCAACACCGCACTGACCGGCCTTGGTCTGTACCTGACCGACCCGGCGAAGGCGACCGCCGAATCCTGCCTCGGCACGATGGACGACAACCTGCTGGAGCTGGCGACCCTGTGCGTCGGCGGGCTGCTCGTGATGGTGCTGAGCCACGAACCGCTGCTGTCGGTGCTGGTGATCCTGCCGCTGTACGTGCTGCAGCGCTCGATGCTGATCAAGCGGCTCGAGGAACTCGCGACCACGGATCAGAAGACGCAGCTGCTCAACGCCACCACCTGGCAGGACGGCGCGCAGCGCGAGATTTCCCGTGCCGAGCGCGAGAACGGCAGCTTCGGTGCGCTGATGATCGACCTCGACCACTTCAAACGGATCAACGACACCTACGGCCACCTCGCGGGCGATGACGTGCTCAAAGCCGTTGCCGCGGTGGTGAAACAGGAGACGCGGGCGCACGACCTCGTCGGCCGGTTCGGCGGTGAGGAGTTTGTCGCGCTGCTGCCGTCGACGTCGAAAGAGGACGCGATTGTCACGGCGGAACGGATCCGGCAGCGCATCAGCGAGCTGGTGATTCCCACGCAGACCAACGAGGGCGTGGCAGTCGCGATCGAGAACCGGACGGCGTCGATCGGGGTGGCGGCGTTCCCGCTGGACGGGACAAGCATCGAGGAAGTGATGGCCGCGGCCGACGCCGCGGTGTATGCGGCGAAGAACAGCGGCCGCAACCGGGTCGTCGGCTCGGTCGCACCGACCCGGGAACTCGCGGCAGTCGCCTGACGACCTCGGACCCGGCCGGCACCCTCCCCCGGCCGGCCGGGTCCATCCCTTCGTCAGCTCCGGAATTCGGAGAGGAAACCTGTGCCGCGCGCCGAGATCCGCCCAGCCCGCGACGACGAACTCCCCGCCGTCGCCGCCTTGCGCTGGCGGTGGGTTGCCGACCAAGGCGGTCCGTTGCACCGTGCTCGGGCCGATTTCGTCCGCGAGTTCGCCGACTGGGCCCGCGCGCACGCCGAAACGCATCGCTGTCTGGTCGCGGTGCGGGCCGAGCACGTGCTCGGCATGGCCTTCCTCGCCCTGACCCCCAGAGTGCCGACACCGCACGACTTTTCGCGGGTCTGCGGCGACGTGCAATGCGTGTACGTCGTGCCGGAAGCGCGTGACAGCGGCGTCGGCGGGCTTCTGATCGAGGCGACGCTACGGCTCGCCGCGGAGTTCGGGCTGGAACGAGTGACCGTGCATTCCTCGGATCGCGCGATCCCGGCGTACCTGCGACACGGGTTTTCGGTGTCGAAGCACCTGCTGCAAAGCGAACTGCGAATCGCGGTCGACGTGCCGGCTAACCGAGCATATTCCTAGGCCCCTCCTGCTTTTTCCCCTGCGCGATCTCCCTGAACTCCTGCGCGGTGCGCTGCACGAACGCCGCCGACGCGCGGGAGTCCAGGGAGAAATCGCGGATCCGGTCCGCGACCTCGCAGTAGGTGTCGTTCCCCTCGTCGAGGAGGAAGGCCCCCGAGTGCTGATGCTCGAAGTAGACGATCGGGTCGCCGACCTCCACGTAGTACACGCAAAACCGACCGGCCAGGCCCGAATGCCCGCCCTTGCTGGCGGGCACGACGCGGACCGACAGCTTCGCCGACGTCGCCATCAGGTCGGCGAGAAAACGCAGCTGCCGGGCCATCGTCGAGGGCCCGCCGATCGGATTGCGCAATGCCGCCTCGCCCAGCAGCACCTCGCACGGGATCGCGCCGGGGCCGACCACCAGCGGCCTGCGCATCATCCGGATCTCCGCCTGGCGTTCCGCGTCCTGCACCGGCAAACCGTCGGCGAGGAACAACGCCCGCGCGTAATCCGGGATCTGCAGCAGCCCCGGCAGGAGCAGCGGCTGCCATTCGACGACCGACGTCGCGGCGCGTTCGCAGGCGAGCAGCCCGCCGAGGTGGTCTGGGTCGGACTGTTTGCCTCGGGCGACCCAGCCCGGTTCGGCGGTGCCGCGCGCCAGTTGCAGGATCCGCTGTTTCTCCGCGCCCACGACGCCGAGCGCGCCGAGGATGCCCGCGACGTCCTCGAGCGCGGGAACCCGTTGTCCCAGCTCCCAGTTCGACACCAGAGCGGGATTGGTGCCGACTCGCCGGGCGAGTTCGCGCAGTCCGAAACGGGCGTCGACCCTGGCCTCGCGCAGTGCGGTGCCGAGGGTGCGGATCCGGGGGGTGAGCATGGCCGTGCCTCGCATGGCCGTCTTTGTAGGTGTCACCAAATGCGAACACCTCTAGCTGTCACCCGAAGGTGGGCAACGGGCCGGTCGCGCCCGGGTTTTCCGGGGCGCGACCGGCGGCCCGCGTCACTTCAGACCGGTCGCCTCGGCCGCGGCCGGGTCGGAGTCGGCGAGGAACGTCTTGCAGCGCTCGTACTCCTCGGATTCGCCGATGCGCCCGGCGGCCGTGCCGAGCACGGCGAGCGCGCGCAGGAAACCCTGGTTCGGCCGGTGCGCCCACGGCACCGGGCCGAAGCCCTTCCAGCCGGCGCGGCGCAGCTGGTCGAGGCCGCGGTGGTAGCCGGTGCGGGCGTAGGCGTACGCGGCGACGGTCTCGCCGTCGGCGAGCGCGCGTTCGGCGAGCGCGGCCCAGGCCTCGCTGTAGTCGGGGTGTTCGGCGGCCACGGCGGACGGGTCCGTCCCGGAGTCGAGCGCGGCCTGCGCGTCGGTGTGCTCGGGCAGCAGCGTGGGCTCGGGGCCCAGCAGGTTGTGCGTCATGCCGCCATTGTGCCCACGATGCCCTCGGTCAGAGGAACAGGCTGGTCAGCACGCCTCCGCCGGCCAGCACGAGTGCGGCGATCAGCACGGCGGCGACGGCTCGTTTCGGCATCATGGGCCGACACCCTGCCGTGCCGGGCCGGGCAGGGGCAAGTCCGCCACCCGTAGGGGTGAACCCCGGTTTTTGCCCCTTCTCCCGCCGCGTCCTCTTGCGGCAGGGAATGATGGCGCCTATGACGAAGGCGGTTGAAGACGTCGCCGGCCCCGCGGTCCCGCGCGGACCAGTGGGCAAGACCAGGCTTTTCTTCGCGACGCACTGGCACCGCGGCGCACCGGGAGCACCGACTCCGGCGTGGGTGCTGCGGTTCTGTTACGGCATGTGGCTGACCGCGTTCGCGTTCAAGCTGGTCGGGTCGTCGTGGGACATGTCGTGGCACTTCAAGTGGCTGCGCGACGACCTCGCCCCGCCGCACCTGATCAACACCGTCGGCACGGTGATCATCATCGTGCTGGTCGCGATCCACAGCTACACCGGCCTCGGCTGCGACCGGCGCTCGCTGCGGCTCATGCAGGCCGGGTTGATCGTGTTCCTGGTCGCCGCGCCGCTCGACGTGATCAACCACCGCGTGAACGGCCTCGACCTGACCGCGTGGAGCCCGTCGCACATGATGCTGTACCTCGGCACCGGCATCATGCAGGCGGGCGTCCTGCTCGGCTGGCTGCGGCTGGCCCCGCCGGGCCGCTTCCGCACCGGGGTGCTGCTCGCGCTGTGGGCGTTCTTCCTGGAGAACACCTTCTTCCCGAACGGACAGCAGGAATACGGCATCCTCGGCCTGCGGGCGTGGGAACGCGGCACGCCCGAGGCGGAGCCGACGCTGCTTTCCTTCGCCGCCAACCAGATCGGCCACCCGGTCGACCGGGCCGCGGTGCTGCACTTCACGATGCCGATCCCGGAGTGGGTGTATCCGCTGTGGGGGATCGGGGTTTCGGCGCTGATCCTGGTGCTGGCGCGCAAGACCGTCGGAAAGCGCTGGGCCGGGCTGACCGTGGCCGGCGCGTATGTCGCGTACCGGTGCGTGATGTGGCCGCTGCTGCTGGCGCTGGGCTTCCCGGTGTCGACGGTGCCGTTCTATCTGCTGGCTGTCGGGCTCGCGGTGGACTTGGCCTTCCTGCTTCCCCGGCCCGCGCTGGCGGGGGCGGTTCTGGTGACGGCGTTCGGGTACGGCGCGTTCTGGGTGCAGTCGCAGTTGCGGCCTTGGCTGCTCGGGGGCTCGCAGACGGAGTCGGCGCCGCCGGTGGCGTATTGGACGGCTTTGGTCGCTGTGGCGGCGGTGTTCGTGTTGTGGGCTGGGGCTGGTCCGGCGAAGGAGTGGTGGCGAAGCCGCGCCGCCTCATCCCAGGTCGGCGTATAGCCTCATTTCGGAAGGTGCCGCGGTGCGCAGCCAAAGGGGTGCACCTATCAAGACCCGGCCGTGTCCGTCCTGCGGTCCGCCTGAGGTCTCTGCCAGATCGAGGTCCTGATATATCTCGGCGAACCATTCTCCGCCGTGCAACACGTCCCCGTACATGTAACCGCGGTCCGGACTATCCACTTTCGCAGGTTGATCGTAAAGGCCTTGGAAGGCGGCGACCTTGACCGCCTCTCGGGCCATATTCTCGCGGTTCTCCCATCTGGACGGGGTGACTCGGCATTCGCTCTGGAGAAACCGGTAAATGCTTCCCGCCGCAGACGACGTCCACCCGCGGCGGGGCGGTCCGCCCGGAGGAGACACGAAGTCAGCGTAATTCTCCACGCTGCCAAACAGGCATACGGCGGCAAGGTCGCCCCGCGAGGTCTTTTGCGGAATGTACATCATCGCCCGACTCTCCTCCGCTCCGACGAATTCACCGAAGGCGACCGGGCCTACCCCTCTCGCGAAGCAGATCGGCGCAGGAGACTCCAAATCCGACACGACCTCTTCGCTGAGGGCAGACTCGATCTTCGCCGCCAACTGCGGCCTGGTCAACGATGAGGATTCGGCCGTCCACTCGACGACCGGAAGGAAGCTTTTGATATTGGGCGTCGAGATCTTGCGCTGACGTCGCTCAGCTAAGCTCACACCTTGATCCTCCAGGATGCTCAGCACTCGACGGTTGGCCCAGTAGACATACCGGCGAACACCTGTTTCCCTCTTCATGCAACAGCCTTTCTGCCAGCTTACCGGCCGATCTCGACGCGAACCTCTTCTCGGATTCTCGCAAGAACCAGGTCGAGTTCACGCTTCGCGGAAAAGAACTCGGAGCTTGCCCGATACGAATCCGGCGTCAAGTCTTGAGTGTTCTCGAGAACTTTATTGAGATCACGAACGGACCAGCTGACAAAATCATGCATCTTACGGTAAAATTCACCCATGAGGTCGCGTACATCGTTGTTCCAATAATGCTGGGACGCGGATACTTCACGCGGTGGCCGCAGTGTTGACCACGACCACTCGTCCAATTTTGTGCGCAGCTCACGGAGAATTTTCTCGTTATCCGAAAATAATGCGACGTGAACCCCGTCTACATCGATTTCCAACTCATAGAGCCAGCCCGTCAGCTGGCCATACGCGTGGTCTGTCTTTTCGAGCCGCCTCCTCGCCTCGTCGGCATCCAGCTTCATCTGGAGGCATCGCTCGACGACCGCCAGCGCCTCGACTGGTTCCGGGCTGGGCAACGCCGGTGGCGACGCCCTGGTCGCGCGAAAGCTGAGCAGGCTGCCGACGGCCACGCCGGCAAGTGCTGTCACCGCGAACATCCACGCAGACGTCATGAACGCATGATGCCCGCTACACGAGCGCTAAGCGACCTTGATTCGGCGACCGACCGTCGTTCACGAGGACAGAAGGCGACGGTAATAGTCAGTTGCCGGTTTGATGCCGTGATTCGGATCGGCGTTGTACAGCCCGTCCGGCCCCTTCGGACCGAAACTGTACGGCTGATACAGCGTCGCGCAAGATGGTTCGGTCTTGGCAAGTCGTTGCCAGCCTTGCCATTCCGCGTCGTAGCGGGCCAGGTGGTAACGCAGGACCGCTTTGTCATACCCACCGGCGTAACCGCGCAGCATTACTTCCCAGCCGTGATGCACGACGCGGTGCCAGGATTGGCCGTAGCGCGCAGACACTCGCAGATACGTCCGGTCGGCGTGGTTGCGCAGCGGGATCGTGTCGGACAGCGCGACGATTTCGTCCCACATCCGGGCCGCTTCGGCTTTCTCGGAGAGCACCGGTTCGACCCGGTCTTTCGCGATTATTGCGTCGTAATCGCTGGTCAGGTCCTTGTCTGAGCCGCCGAGGAACTGGTCGCGGGTCCACATCAGCCTGCCCATCGGGTGCACCACGCTGTAATGCCCGCGCAGCACGGCGGCCGCCGACAGCAGTGCGAGGCGGCGGAAACGGCGGACTTGATCGCCCCGCAAGCCGAGCCGCGTGGTCGCGTATTCGGTGAACGCGCCTTCCTCGCCGAGACCGGTGTCGCGGGCCCAGCGGGCGATCACCCACGTGTTGAGGTCGCACCACAGTTCGTTGTGGAGATACGGTCCGCGCCAACCGCCGCCGCGAGACCAGGTCCAGATTCCGGCGATGATGGGATTGTCGGCTACCTCGGCGAGCCCGATCGGGCCAGTGCGCGGCTGGGTGCGGAATTCTTCGAAACCGTTGACCACGCCGTCGATCACGTAATTCGGGAACGCACCCTTGCCTTCGTACTCGCGCTGGCATTCCACTTCGATAATCTGGCGATGTTTCCCGACGCCGATGGTACGGTTGAACGGGATGGTTCGCCAGAAGTCTTTCGCGGTGTGCTTGATCGAGAAGATCAGGTTTTCGTGCGTTTCGACCTGGTCGGTCACCTGCCGGTAGAAGTCCGGGTCGCTGGTAAGTTTGTCGCTGCCGGTGGACCAGGTGCGGTAGAAGACTCGCTTGCCGCGCAAGCACATCTCGTCGCGCAGGATGCCGAGCAGCGTCAGGTGGCTCGTGGCACCGTTGGTGATCGGGTTGTTTCCGGTGTGGAACGGGACGTTCTGCACGTAAGTCTCGCCGGTTCTTACGACAATTCCGTCCAGGCTGGGGAAGCGGGCGCAGATCTCGCGCAGCATCAGGCGGTGGATCTGCTGGGTGAGCGGACGGTCGAAGCTGATGCGGCCTTGACTGTCGAGAATTTGGTCGCCGTACAGTTCTACCAGCCGTTTCGGCAGCACGATGATGTCGGTGAAGAAATACGCCGCGATACCCGCCGCGTGCGCTCGCGCGATGTGTGCGTCGATCTTCTTCGCCGTGGCTTCAACCCAAGCGCGACCCGGGGAGTCCGCGGGGAAAATGCGCTCGTCGAACGTCTCGAAGGTGATCGCGGTCTGCGGCGGGGTGAATTCGTTGATCACCTGACCGTCGTAGCCGTAGCTCTTCAACGTCGCGGGATCGTTGAAGCGACTGGAAAACAGCGGTTCGCCGGGGTTGTTCTGGACCATGTCGAGCAGGAACGGCAACCGTCGCGCGGCGGGTTTCGCGAAGGCTGTCCCGGCGGTGGCCGCGAGAGCCGCGAGGGCGACCCCGCCGCGCAACGCCGTCCGCCGACTGGTTTCTCCCATTACAGCCGCCTTTGATAGATCGGATGTATTAACTCGACCATAAGAAGGGTTTTCAGCCGAGTCAATCGGCCAACCGTCGTGTTCATACTTGCGAAAATCTGTCTCGACTAGACAGGATGCTTGCCGGTCACTCGGCGAGCTGGTACCTCTGAAGGACCGATACATCCGATGACCGCCGCCGCAACGGGAGTGGATGCGTCATGGACCAGGCAGGAATCAGCCGTCGCAGTGTGCTCGCCGCAGCAGGCGCCGCCGGACTGCTCGGGCTCACCGCGGCCCCGGCGCACGCCACCCCCGCCGCCACGCCGTGGTACCCCTCCGCCAAATTCGGCATCTTCATCCACTGGGGCGCCTACTCAGCCGCGGCCTGGGGCGACGCCAAACACGCCGCGGAGTGGTACCTGTACGCCATGAACGTCACGGATCCCGCGCGCGGCACCGGAACCCGTGACCACCACCTGAAAACCTACGGCGCGGACTTCGCGTACGACCAGTTCATCCCGCGCTTCACCGCCCGCCGCTACGACCCGCGCTCCTGGGTGCGCCTGTTCGAACAAGCCGGAGCCCGGTATTTCGTCCTCACTTCCAAGCACCACGACGGTTTCCAACTGTTCCGCAACACCGCTTCCGACCGCAACTCCGTCCGCCTGGGCCCAGGCCGCGACCTGGTCGGCGAACTCTTCTCAGCAGCCGCCCACTCCCGCCTCAAACGCGGCCTCTACTACTCACTGGGCGAGTTCTACAACCCCGCGCTCGGCACCCCACCTCAAAACCCGTACACCGGAGCGGAAATTGCCTACACCGGCTACCGCCCAGTCACCGACTACGTAACCCAATACGAACACGCACACCTGAAAACCCTCATCGACCACTACGACCCCGACCTCCTATGGGCAGACGGCCAGGGCTACCACGACTTCGGCGGCGGCCCGATCTTCCGCCCGAGGACGTGGGACTGGCGCAGTGACGAAATCCTGTCGTACTACTACCGGAATGCCGCCGACCGCCCGCACCCGAAGAGCGTCCTGGCAAACGACCGCTTCGAAGCTTCGCACGCGGATTTCGCTACCGTGGAAGGAGATAACAAGAAATACGTCCTGCGTCCGGATCCGTGGGAAGCTTGCCTGAACATCGGAAAGTCCTGGGGTTACAACGAAAATGAGGATCCGGCGAAGATCAAATCCTCCGTGCAGCTGATCCGCCTGCTAGCCGAAGTGGTGAGCAAGAACGGAAACCTGCTGCTCAACATCGGCCCCCGAGAGGACGGCACGATCGCGGACTGGATGAGCTCGCGCCTGCTGGACATGGGCCGCTGGCTCCGCCTGAACGGCCGCGCGATCTACGGTTCGACGCCGTGGATTAGAGCGATGGACGGCGACCTCTGCTACACCCGAACGCGCGGCGCGTTCCACCTGATCCCACTGCATTGGCCCGGCGCGCGGCTTCTTGTTCCGGGAGATGTACCGATCAGTGGCCGGTCACGAATCCGTTTGCTGGGCGGGGATTCCCGGCCGCTGCCGTGGACTCGCACGGCGGAGGGGATCGTGATCGAGTTGCCGCGGCGTCGGACGGACGACTTCGGAGAGGAGTTCCCGGCGGTGCTCTCGGTGACGGATTGGTGAGCGGACCGCTCACCAGCCGCGTTCACGCCACTCGGCGAGCTTCGGGCGTTCCACACCCAGCGTGGAATCGCCGCCATGCCCCGGGTAGAACCAAGTCTCGTCCGGCAGCTCCCCGAAGATCTTCTCCTCCACGTCCTTGAGCAACGACGCGAACCGAGCCGGATCCTTCTCCGTGTTGCCAATCCCGCCAGGGAAAAGCGAGTCCCCAGTAAAGACGTGCGGAATCCCTTCCGGGTCCCGGTAAACGAGCGCAATACTCCCAGGCGAATGCCCGACAAGATGCCGAGCCGTCAACGAGACCTCGCCGACGCGGATGGTGTCGCCGTCATCCACCGGGACGTCGATGCGGGCCTTGATCCCGTCGATGTCATCGCGCCCGGCATAGGTACGGGCACCGGTTGCCTCGGCGACTTCCGCCAGCGCGATCCAGTGATCCCAGTGCTGGTGCGTCGTCACGATCGACGCGAGGCCGCCATCGCCAGCCAGCGCGAGCAGGGTTTGCGGGTCGGCGGCCGCGTCGATGAGGAGTTGTTCGCCGGTGGCACGGCAACGGAGCAGGTACGCGTTGTTGTCGATCGTGCCGACTGAGACTTTCGAGATGGTCAGGCCGCTGGTCTCCCGCACATCAGCGGGGCCGCCGGTGGTCAACACTCCGGTGTAGGTCATCGGGTTCCTCCCTCGTCACGGTCCAGCCAACCGATGCGATGCGGAGCCGTCAACCAGGCCCCGGCGATGCGCGCCGCTGCCGCAAGCAAGCCCGTCAACCGCCGATAAAAAAGCAGGAAGGCCGCCTCCGCAAAGAAGACGGCCTCCCCACCCAAAACCCCGTCAGCCCAGCTTCTGGCCAGCCGAGCCCAGCGCCTGCGTAGCCTCGACCACCCGGGCAGCCATGCCCGCTTCAGCGGCCTTCAGGTAGCTGCGCGGGTCGTAGACCTTCTTGTTCCCGACCTCTCCATCAATCTTCAAAACACCGTCGTAGTTCTTGAAGAAGTGGTCCGCGATCGGGCGGGTGAACGCGTACTGCGTGTCGGTGTCCACGTTCATCTTCACGACGCCGTAGGAAACCGCCTCGCGGATTTCTTCCGGGAGGGAGCCCGAGCCGCCGTGGAAGACGAGCTCGAACGGCTTCGAGCCGGCGTCCAGGCCGAGCTTCTTCGCGGCTGCTTCCTGGCCGCCCTTGAGGACGTCCGGGCGGAGCTTCACGTTGCCCGGCTTGTACACGCCGTGCACGTTGCCGAAGGTCGCGGCCAGCAGGTAGCGGCCCTTCTCCCCGGCGCCGAGCGCGTCGATCGTCTTCAGGAAGTCGCCCTCGGCGGTGTACAGCTTCTCGTTGATCTCCGCCTCGACGCCGTCTTCCTCGCCGCCGACCACGCCGATTTCGACCTCGAGGATGATCTTCGCCGCCGCGGCCTTGGCGAGCAGTTCCTGCGCGATCTCCAGGTTCTCGTCCAGGTCGATGGCCGAACCGTCCCACATGTGGGACTGGAACAGCGGCAGCCCACCGTTCCGGACGCGTTCAGCGGAGATCTCGATCAGCGGGCGGACGAAGCCGTCCAGCTTGTCCTTCGGGCAGTGGTCGGTGTGCAGCGCGACGTTGACGTCGTACTTCGCCGCGACCACCTGAGCGAACTCGGCCAGCGCGGTCGCGCCGACAACCATGTCCTTCACCTTCTGCCCGGACGCGAACTCCGCGCCGCCGGTGGAGAACTGGATGATCCCGTCGCTCTCCGCCTCGGCGAACCCGCGGATCGCGGCGTTCACGGTTTCCGACGAGGTCACGTTGATGGCCGGGTAGGCGAACTCGTTCGCCTTCGCCCGGTCGAGCATCTCCGCGTACACCTCGGGGGTGGCGATGGGCATCGGTTCCTCCTCGAGACGACTGGCTTCTACAGCGGCATCGTACGAGGTGGACCGGCCGCGCCGACCGGTCCTACCTCACACGAGACGAAACCGACTGGAGCGATTCAGAGCAACTCCGCCGCGATGGCCCGGTAGGCGGGGAACGGATCGTCGTCCAGCGACTGCACGCTGACGTGGTCCGCCCCCGCGTCGAGGTGCGCCTGCAGGCCCTTGGCCAGCGCTTTTCCGTCCCCGTGGACGGCGAGCGCGTCGATCAGGCGGTCGCTGCCCTTCCCGGCGATGTCCTCCTCGGAGAAGCCGTGCTTGCGCAGGTTCGCGGTGTAGTTGGACAGACCGAGATAGAACTGCACGGTCTTGCGGCCGGTCTCGCGCGCCCGCTCCGGGTCGGTGTCGAAGACGACCTTCTGCTCGGGCGCGAGCAGCGCTCCGGCTCCGACGATCTCGCGCGCGGCCCGGGTGTGTTCCGGGGTGGTCAGGTACGGGTGCGCGGCCGCCGTGCGGTCGCGGGCGAGTTCGAGCACCTTCGGGCCGAGGGCGGCCAGCGCGCGCGACTCCTTCGGCACTCCGGCCGCGTCGAGCGCGTCCAGGTATTCGACCAGCGCCGCGTACGGCTTCTTGTACTCCTGCGTGTGCTCGCGGTGGCCGGCGCCGACGCCGAGCACGAACCGTCCCGGGTGCTTGTCCTCGATGCGGCGGAACGCCCGTGCGATGTCCTCGGGCGCGTCGGCCCAGATGTTCACGATGCCGGTGGCGACCTTGATCCGCTCGGTCGCGGCCAGCAGTTCGTCGACGATCGCCAGGCCGCCGCCGGGGGAACCGCCGAGCCAGACCGTGCCGTAGCCCAGTTTCTCCACCTCCGCGGCGAACTTGCCGTCCACCGCGGTCGACATCCGCCAAACGCCTAGCTTGCCCAGTTCGATAGCCATGTCCCGCCCAACGCGCGAGAACCCGGTTTTCCTCCCGCCCCGGCCGGATTAGGTTCGAAAGCATGACCAAGCTCGGTACTACGGAACTGGACATCCACGGCCTCAACCTCGGCTGCAACGTCTTCGGCAACACCGTGGACGAACCCGCGTCCTTCGCTGTTCTCGACGCGTACACCGCGGCTGGCGGGAACTTCCTCGACACCGCCAACACCTATGGCGGCGGAGGCGGTTCCGAAACGATCATCGGCAACTGGTTCGCCAAACGCGGCCGCCGCGACGACATCGTCCTCGCCACCAAGGTCGGCGGCGGAGACCAGCGACCCGGCCTCTCCGCGAAGAACATCGCCGCGGCAGCCGAGGAATCGTTGCGCCGCCTGCGAACCGATCACATCGATCTGTACTACGCACACGTGGACGATCTCGACACTCCGCAAGAAGAAACCCTCGCCGCGTTCGACCAGCTCGTGCGCGACGGCAAGGTCCGCTACATCGCGGCGTCCAACTACGAACCGGACCGGCTCGCCTCCGCACTGTCCATTTCGGACCAGAACGGCCTCGCCCGGTACGCGGCCCTGCAACCGCATTACAACCTGGTCGAGCGCGACTACGAGCGGGAGCTGGCCCCGCTCGTCGCTCGCGAAAACCTCGTGACGCTGCCGTATTTCGGGCTGGCCAAGGGATTCCTCACCGGCAAGTACCGCTCGAAGGACGAGCCGGGCGACTCCCCGCGTGCTCCGCGGGCGCTGGAATACCTCGACGCCCGCGGCGAACGGGTGCTCGCCGCGCTGGACGACGTGGCCGCCGCGCACAACGCCTCGGTCGCCAGCGTCTCGCTCGCTTGGCTCCGGCAGCAGCCGACCGTCGCCGCGCCGATCGCCAGCGCGCGGACCCCGGAGCAGCTCGTTGACCTGCTCGCTTCGGTCGAGCTGGACCTGACCGACGCCGAACTCACCGCTTTGGGCGAAGCGTCGAACTGATACTTACCGAACAGTAGCTTACTGCGGGTAGGTTGTTGTACGGTGCCCTCCGGACAGGCAAAACCGGCTCAGGAGGGCACCGTGGCTCAGAAGCAGGTCGACGGCAAGGTCGTGCTCATCACCGGAGCCGCTCGCGGGATCGGAGCCGGCCTGGCCGAGCGGCTCGCCGCGCGCGGAGCGAAGGTCGCGCTCGTCGGGCTCGAAGCCGCCGAGCAGGAGGCGGTCGCCAAGCGGATCGGGCCGAGCGCCAAGTCCTGGGAAGCCGACGTGACCAGCTGGGACGACCTCGAACGCGTCACCGAGGGCGTGGTCGAGCACTTCGGCGGCATCGACATCGTCATCGCCAACGCGGGCATCGCGACCGCCGGTTTCGTGCGCTCGGTGGACCGCGCCGCGTTCGAGCGGGTGATCGAGGTCGACCTGCTCGGCGTGTGGCGCACGTTCCGCGTCACGCTCCCGCACGTGATCGAACGCCGCGGCTACCTGCTCGGCATTTCCTCGCTCGCCGCGATCACGCACGCGCCCGGCATGGCGAACTACGCCGCGGCGAAGGCGGGCGTCGAGGCGTTCTGCAACAGCCTCCGCGCGGAGGTCGCGCACCTCGGCGTGAAGGTCGGCGTCGCGCACCCGACCTGGATC
This sequence comes from Amycolatopsis sp. NPDC003676, assembly GCF_053587275.1. Lineage (NCBI taxonomy): Bacteria > Bacillati > Actinomycetota > Actinomycetes > Pseudonocardiales > Pseudonocardiaceae > Amycolatopsis > Amycolatopsis sp. NPDC003676. The sequence continues at coordinate 35,816 of NZ_JBSFNS010000027.1, read as the reverse complement.
CGCACCGACCTCGTCGAAAGCGCCGACGCGCACCCGGTGTTCGGCAAGCTGCGTTCCGGCATGCCCGGCCTGCTCGGCAAGACCTACCCGCTGGACGTGGCGCTCGACGACCTGGAGGCCGGGATTCTGCGCCGCGCCAGGACGATCCACGTGCCACGCTGGGTCGGCGGCCTGAAGCTGCTGCGCTCGTTCCTGCCGCCGATCGTCGAACTCGGCGCGCGGACCCGGGTGCCGGCGGCAGACCGGGCCGCGCTGAAGGACGTCGAGGAGCGCGGCGCGTTCGAGTCGTCGGTCAACGGCCACGGCGGGCGCGCGGCCACCAAGCGCAACTGAGGAGCGCCATGTCCCGTCGCGACCAGATCCGGATGACTCCGGGCGAGGTGCAGGCCTACCTGGCCGAGCAGAAGGTCATCAACGTGGCCTCGGTCGGCCCGAAGGGCAGGCCGCACCTCACCGCCCTCTGGTACTACCCGCACGAGGGCGGGGTCGCGACGTGGACGTATGGCACCTCGCAGAAGGCGAAGAACCTGCGACGGCTGCCCGAGGCGACCGTACTGATCGAAAGCGGCGACGCGTACGACCAGCTGCGCGGGCTTTCGTTCGAGGCCGATGTCGAGTTCGTCGAGGACACCGACCAGGTCACGGCGATGGGGATCGCGCTGATGATGCGCTACTCCGGAGCCGAACCAGGCGCGCCGGTGCCCGACGAGCTGCGGACCTTCATCGAACGGCAGGCCCCGAAGCGGCTCGGGCTGATCCTGCGTCCGACGAAGATCGCGAGCTGGGACCACTCGAAACTCGGCGGCACTTACTAAGGCACCAGGGCGACAAAGCTCAGCCCAGAAGTACGTTCCGCCAGGTCAAGCGCGCTTTCCGGGTCGTCGAGGCCCACCTTCAGCAGCTCCACCGCGGAGAGGTCCAGTACGCCCGAGCGAACCAGGTTCCACACCCTCGTCACGGTCTCGTCGTCGCTCATCCAGGAGCCGCGCAAGGTCAACCTGCGGTGCATGAAGTCGCTGTACGGAATGGTCAGGTCCTGGCGTACGCCACCGACGAGCACCAGCGTGCCGCGCACGCGCAGGCTGTCGTAGGCGGCCATCGTCGCGTCGGCCGTGGGCGTGGCACCTAGAGCGTCGAGGGCGATGTCCACCGGGCTGATCGCCGCCGCGTCCGTCGCGCGATCGCCGGTCAGCTGATGGGTACGCACGCGCGGACCGAGTTCGGCCAGCCGGTCGAGCGCGACCTTGTTGCGGCCCACCGCCGTCACCGTCGCCGCGCCTTCGGCCAGCGCCAGCATCACCGCCGCGCCGCCCATCTGGCCGGTCGCGCCGAGCACCGCGACATCGCGCCCGGCCAGCGGACCTGCCGTGCGCAGTCCCGCAGCGGCAACGCAAAGCCACGGCAGAAACGCCAGCCGCGCCGGGTCGGGGTAATTCTCCGCACCGGGCAGTTTGACCATGGTTTCCTTGGCGCACAACGCTTTCTCCGCGAAAGCACCGTCACGCCACACCTCCCGCATGCGGTCCGTGCGTTCGGTGCTGCCGGAAGCGCCGAGGCCGACCCAGCCGACCAGGATCTCGTCGCCGTCGCCCGCGTTGAGCAGCGCCGTATCCAGCACGACGTCGCCGGGCGCGACATGGAAGACATCCGGCGCGACATCGGTCACCCGTCCGATGCAGGAAGGGCCAAGAATCAACGGGGTCAGCAGGCCGCCGCGCCCGCCCGTCACGACCGTTTTCGTATAAGCCGGGAGGTGCGCGGCGAGTACCTCCACAACCACGCCACCGCCCTGGAGAGAAGGCTCCGGAACTTCGGAAAGGCGCAGGTCGTCGTCTTGTGAAGCAACAGTCCAAGCTCGCATACGACAAGCCTCGCGCGCCGTTAAGCTGGTATCCAGAATCGCTTTATTCTGGTACTGGAGGTTCTAGGGTGAGCGTCGAACTGGGCACCTTCCTGCGCAGCCGCCGCGAGCGGATCGCCCCGGCCGACGCGGGTCTGCCGATCACCGGACGCCGCCGCACGCCCGGGCTGCGCCGCGAGGAATTGGCCCTGCTCGCCGGAATCAGCGCCACCTGGCTCACCTACCTCGAACAGGGCCGCGACGTCCGCCCGTCCGACCAGGTGCTCGACGCCTTGGCCCGCGCACTTCGGCTGACCAGCGCCGAGCAGGAACACCTACGCCGCCTCGCCGACGGCGGAAAAACCCCCGAGGACGCTCCCGAAGAGGCTGCGCCCGAGGTCGCGGGCGTCCCGGCGATGCTGGGCGACAACCCCGCGTACGTCACCGGAATCTGCTACGACCTGCTCGCCTACAACGACGCCGCCGCGGAGCTGTTCCGGAACATCGAACCGGGTGCCAACGTCGTCCGCTGGATGTTCACCGAGCCCGCCGCGCGCGAGGTCCTGGTCGACTGGGAGCAGGAGGCGCGCAACATCCTGGCCCGGCTGCGAGCGATCGCCGGACGGCATCCTGACCACCCGCGCGCGACCCGGCTCGTGGCCGAGTTGACCGAGGCGAGTCCCGAGGTGCGCGAGTGGTGGCCGCACTACGAAATCCAGTTCAGCCACGCAGGTCACAAGCGCTTTCGGCACCCCAGGCTGGGCGTGGTCACCGCGTCGCACGCCGCGTTCCACGTGGCCGAGCGGCCGGAGCAGACGCTGGTGGTCTATCGGCTGCCGAGTGGTACTGACGAGTAGGAAGTACTTTCAAGTAACTGTTACCTGAGGTAACATCAACGCTGCCAGACCCCCAGCGCAGCGGAGGCCGACAAGATGACCGAGCGGTTCAAGGTCGTGATCGTGGGCACCGGGTTTTCCGGGCTCGGCCAGGCGATCCAGCTCGAAAAAGCGGGCATCCGGGACTACGTGATCCTGGAGAAGGCCGACGAGGTCGGCGGCACCTGGCGGGACAACTCGTACCCGGGCTGCGCGTGCGACGTGCAGTCGCACATGTACTCGTTCTCCTACGCGCAGAACCCGGACTGGAGCCGGTCGTTCTCGCCGCAGCCGGAGATCTTCGACTACCTCAAGGGCGTCGCTGACAAGTACCGGCTGCGCGACCGGATTCGCTTCGGCGTCGAGATCACCGGGGCGCACTGGGACGAGGGCGAACGCCGCTGGACGATCGAAACCAAGGGCGGCACCGAGTTTTCCGCGCAGTTCCTCGTCGCGGGCGTCGGCGGGCTGCACATCCCGCAGATCCCGAAGCTGCCCGGGATTTCCAAGTTCAAGGGCCAAACCTGGCATTCGGCGCAGTGGAACCACGAGTTCGACCTGGCGGGCAAGCGGGTCGCGGTGGTCGGCACCGGCGCGAGCGCGGTGCAGTTCGTGCCGAAGATCGCGCCCGAGGTCGGCGAACTGACGCTGTTCCAGCGCACGCCGCCGTGGATCATGCCGAAACCGGACCACGCGATGCCAGGCTGGGCCAGGCAGTTGTTCAAGCGCGTGCCAGGCACGCAGCGGCTCTACCGCAACGCGTTGTACTGGATGCTCGAATCCCGCGCGATCGGGTTCAACGGCCATCCGAAACTCATGCAGGCCGCCGAGGTTCTCGCGCGCAGGCACATCGCGAAGGGCATCAAAGACCCCGCGCTGCGCCGGAAAGTCACGCCCGACTACACGATGGGCTGCAAACGCGTCCTGCTGTCGAACGACTATTTCCCTGCACTGGACCGGCCGAACGTCGACGTCGTCACCGACGGTATCGCCGAGGTCCGCGCGCACAGCATCGTCGACACCGCCGGGGTCGAGCACGAGGTCGACGCGATCATCTACGGCACCGGCTTCAAGGTGACCGACGCGCTGGAGTACCTCGACATCACCGGCGTCGACGGCCGCAATCTCGCGAAAACCTGGGCCACCGAAGGAATCCAGACGCACAAGGGCATCACCGTGTCCGGGTTCCCGAACCTCTTCTTCCTGCTCGGCCCGAACACCGCGCTCGGCCACAACTCCGTGGTGTTCATGATCGAATCGCAGTCCCGCTACGTGGTCGACGCGATCCGGCTGGCCGATTCGCGCGGTGCCGCGGCGCTCGACGTGCGCCCGTCGGTGCAGGACGAATTCCAGGAACAGATCCAGGACAAGCTCGTCAAGGGCGTGTGGACCCAGGGCGGCTGCAAGAGCTGGTACCTCGACGCGAAGGGCGTCAACCGGACGATCTGGCCGGGCTTCACCTGGCGGTACTGGCTGGAGACCCGCCGCGTCGAGCCGAGCGACTACGAACTGAGCGGCCGGTCATGAGTGCCGACCACGAACAGATCGTGCTCCACGCGCGCGACGTGGAGTTCGACTGGTCGAAGCTGCCGATGCACTGGATTCCCGGGCAGCCGCAAGCCACACACAGCATCAACGTGCTGCATCTCGCGCTGCCCGAAGGCGAACGCTGGTTCGTCGAGGTGTTCAAGCAGGCCGTCCCGCTGATCCGCGACGAGCGGCTCAAGGAGGACGTGCTCGGGTTCATCGGCCAGGAGGCGATGCACGCCGAGGCACACGACGGCGCGGCGGAACATCTTGAGTCCGCCGGGGTTTCCGTGCGGCCCTACATCGCGCAGATGGAGTGGATGTTCCGGCGGCTGCTCGGCGACCGGCCCGGATCGAGCCGGGAGTGGCTGATCGAACGGCTCGCGCTGGTCGCCGCGATCGAGCACTACACGGCGTTTCTCGGCCAGTGGATCCTCGACGCGAAGGAACTCGACGCGGCCGGAGCCGACGAGACGATGCTGGATCTCCTTCGGTGGCACGGTGCCGAGGAAGTCGAACACCGGTCGGTGGCCTACGACCTGTTCTGCCACCTCGACGGCCGTTACGGTCGGCGAGTGCGTTCGATGATCGTGGTGACGCCGGTGCTGGCGTGGGTTTTCCTTCGCGGGACGCGATTCCTGATGAAGAACGACCCGACGCGACCCGGCCGCACCAGCTGGCGGGCATACCGGCGCGCCGCCCGCCAGGGGCTGCTGCCGGGACCGCGCGAACTGCTGCGCGAGATCCGGCCGTACTTCCGGAAGTCCTATCACCCCACCGAAACCGGCAACACCGACCAGGCGGTGGCGTACCTGGCGAGTTCGCCCGCGGCCAAGGCCGCCGACGCTCCGCGATGACCGCACCGCAGTTCCCGCCCCGGCTCGACGGCAGCGGCAAGCGCGACCGGCTGATGTCCACTTTGGTCGCCGTCACCGCGACCTACCGGCGGCTGGCGGAGATTTCCGGCCGACGGCGTCCTCCAGTGCAGGAGGTCGACCGGCGGCTGCCGTTGGTCGTCGACGCCGTGCGCACTGAGGCCGACGGTGTGGTGAGCCTGCGCCTCGTGCGGCCAGACGGAACTTCGCTGCCCACTTGGCGTCCAGGCGCGCATATCGATCTGCTGCTGCCTTCAGGGGAAGTGCGGCAATACTCGCTGTGCGGCTCGCCTTCCGACCTGTCGCACTACCGGATTGCCGTGCGACTCATCGGTTCCGCCTCCGCCGAGGTCCACGCGCTCACCGCCGGAACTCGCGTCACGGTACGCGGTCCGCGTAACGCTTTCCCGTTCGTCACCGCGCCCGCGTACCACTTCATCGCGGGCGGAATCGGGATCACGCCAATCCTGCCGATGGTGCACCGCGCGGAGGCGATCGGCGCGGATTGGCGGCTGGTCTACACCGGCCGCGACCGGGAGTCGATGCCGTTCCTCGACGAACTCCCGGCCGAGCGGGTCCGGATCCGGCCGGACAAAGAATTCGGCATGCCCGCGTCCGGCGCGGAACTGCTGGAGGAAATGCCCGCCGGCGCGTCGGTGTACTGCTGCGGACCGGTGCCGATGATCACCGGCGTCCGCGTCGATCTGGCCCGCACCGGCAACGCCTCGGTCTACTTCGAACGATTCTCGCCGCCGCCGATCGTGGACGGCGAGCCGTTCCAGGTGGTCTTGCGCCGCAGCGGACACACCCTCGACGTGCCCGCCGACCGTTCCACGCTCGACGTGGTGCGCGAGGTGCTGCCGGACGTGCCGTACTCATGCCGGCAGGGCTTCTGCGGCACCTGCGAGGTGGCGGCCGAAGACGGCGGGCGCGTGCGGATCTGCGTCGACCGCGGGCCCGCCGTCCTGGAGCTCTAGTTCTGCGGGGGCACCCAGTCGCCGAGCACCGGCTTGAACTCGCGGACAGTGCGCTCGGCCACGACGCCCTCGAGCGCGTACGGGTCGTTGTCGATCAGCTCGTTCAGCGCCGCCTCGTCCTCGGCCTGCCAGAGCACCAGCCCGCCGGAGTTGTCGGCGAGCGGACCCGCGACGGCCACGCGACCTGCCTCGACGTGCTCTTTCAGGTAGTCCCGGTGCCGCGGCCGGACGTCGGCCAGCTTCTCCTGGACGTAGCGGATTTCGACGAGGTACCAGGCCATGCGCTTACTCCCGGGGTGAACACGACGGTGACGCCGCAGACGCTACCGGTGACCGCCGGGCGGACGCACCATGCGAGCGGTGGCAGCGGAAGGCCAACCCGATAGGCTAGGCGCGGGCGGAACCTGTGTGCACGCTGAGCCCATCGCGCGCCAATGGGCCTGCTGAGCGGACACGTCGAGGACAGGCGGGGATACATGCTGGAGGGGAACGCGGAACGCAGCGTCGAGGCGACCCTCGGCCACCTGCGGACCATGGACGGGCCGGTCCCGGCGCAGCCGCCGACCGCCCCGTTGAACCTGGAGGACCTCTACCGGCAGCACCGGATGCGGCTCGTGCGACTCGCCATCCTGCTGGTCGACGAGCCCGCCACGGCCGAGGACGTCGTGCAGGAGGCCTTCACCGGACTGCACCGCAACTGGGGAAGGCTGCGCGACGCCGCCGCGGCGGTCGGCTACCTGCGCACCGCGGTGGTCAACGGATCGCGCAGCGTGCTGCGCCGGCGCAAGACCGCGCGCGAGTACGTGCCCCCGCACGCGGTGAACGCCCGGTCCGCGGAAAGCCTCGCGATGCTCTCCAGCGAGCACCAGGCCGTGGTCAACGCCCTGTCGAAGCTTCCGCCGCGCCAGCGCGAGGTGCTCGTGCTGCGCTACTACGGCGGGCTGAGCGAAGCGGAGATTTCGGAAGCCGCGGGCATTTCGAAGGGCACCGTGAAGTCAACCGCCAGCCGGGCGCTGGAGGCGTTGCAGAAGGCAATGCAGCCGCCCCAGTGACCTGGGCGGACCAATCTCGCGCTGGTCGGCCCTCTCTGGTCCAGACCAATATATGCTGGACCGCGTGAAGCACCCCGGAGACTTCGTCATCACGGGCGGCCGCGTCGTGGCCCCGGACCGCGTACTCGACGACGGCTGGCTCGCCGTGTCCGGCGGACAGATCGCCGCGGTAGGCACCGGCACGCCCCCGAGCAGCCCGGATGCCGCGACGGTCGACGTCGCCGGCGCGCTGGTCGTCCCCGGCTTCGTGGACACCCATTGCCACGGCGGCGGCGGTGCCTCGTTCTCGACGCTGGACCCGGACGAGATCCGCACCGCGGTCCGCGCCCACCGGCGGCACGGCACCACGACCATGCTCGCGAGCCTGGTCTCCGACCCGATCGATCTGCTCACCGAGCAGATCGCCGCGCTGCGCGAACTCGTACAGGAGGGCGACCTCGCGGGCATCCATCTGGAAGGCCCGTTCATCTCGCGCGCCCGCTGCGGCGCGCACGATCCGGACACTCTGCGTGAACCGGACACCGGCACCGTCGAGAAGCTGCTGCGCGCCGGGCACGGCTCCATCCGGATGGTCACGCTCGCGCCGGAGCTGAACGGCGGCGTCAAGGCTGTCCGGCAACTGGCGGAGTCGGGCGTGATCGCGGCGATCGGCCACACCGACGGGGTCGCTGACCAGCTGGTTCCGGCCATCGACGCCGGGGCGACGGTCGCCACCCACCTGTTCAACGGCATGCGCCCGCTGCACCACCGCGAGCCGGGCCCGGTCGGCGTGCTGCTCGACGACGAGCGCGTGACCGTCGAGCTGATCTGCGACCTGGTCCACCTGCACCCGACGGTCGTGCGGCTGGCCGCGCAGCACGCGGGGCGCGGCCGGACGGTGCTGATCACCGACGCCATGTCGGCCACCGACGCCGCCGACGGCCGCTACACCCTCGGCAGGCTGGCGGTCGACGTCCACGACGGCGTCGCCACCCTGGACAACGGTTCACTCGCCGGAAGCACGCTGACCATGGACAACGCCTTCCGCAACCTGGTGAAGGGTGCGAAACTCGACGTACTGGACGCCGTCCGGGCGACGTCGGCGCGGCCGGCCGAGCTGCTCGGCATCGCCGACCGCACCGGCGCGCTGCGCCCCGGCCTCGCCGCGGACGCCGTGATCCTGGACGACGACCTGCGCCCGTCCCGGGTACTGCACCGGGGCGAATGGGTGGCCGAGGCGGGCCGGGCTACCTTGAGTACGTGACGAGCTAGCACTTCGACAGGCGGACGGAGCGGATGAGCGAGCCGAAAGACCCGGAACGGTTACTGGCCGACGCGCTGCGTGCACAAGCCGTCTTCGCTCCGCACGTCGTGGCGAACCCGGTCGACGAGCAGGCCGAGTCCGGGACCGGTGCGCAAGGCGCGGTCCAGCCTGGTGCTTCCGGCACAGGTTCGTTCAGCGCGGCCGGCGGACCCGGCATTTCCGGCCCCGGTGCTCCCGGAACCGGCTCGTTCAACGCCGCTCCGGCTTCCGGCACCGGGTCCTTCGTTCAGACCGGCGCGCCGTCGCAGACCGGTCCGACCACCGAACTGCCGCCCAACTACGGGCTGTTGTCCGGCGCGGGCGCGGACTCGCTCGCCCGCGAACGCGCCGCCCTCGACGCGGCCGACCACACCTCGCCCGGCACGACCGGCTCGATCCCGCCGGTCGGGGCCAGCGACGAGACGGTCCGCCGTCCCGTGCAGGCAGCCCAAAGCGGCCCGCTGCCCGCGCACTGGGTGCTGTTGCTGGCCGTGCTGCTGGGACTGGCCGCCGGATCCGTCATCGGCCTGCTGACGCTGATCTGAGGCCTTGTTGCCCGGACGGCCACTCCGGCAGGGCACTCCCGGGCCGAGTTCTTAACCCCGATCCCACACCGATGACCTGCGATTCCTTGCCCGATGAGGCCACCGTGAGTCACCCTGTACCGTTTTCGGTGTGATTCTCGCCCAGAACACAGTGACCACCATGTCCCTGCTGCCGTCGTGGCTGGACCCGCAGCATCTGCTGAACGGGCTGACGGCGCCCGTGATCGCCGTGCTGTGCTTGATCATCTTCATCGAGAGCAGCATCTTCCCGGTGCTGCCCGGCGACTCGCTGCTCTTCACCGCGGGCCTGTTCATCGCGAACGGCACGCTGAAGGCGCCGCTGTGGCTGGTGTGCGTGCTGGTCACGGTCGCCGCGCTGCTGGGCAACGTCGTGGGGTACTACCTCGGCTACTTCGTCGGGCCGAAGCTGTTCAGCAGGCCGGACTCGAAGTTCTTCAAGCAGGAGTACGTCGACAAGACGCACAGCTTCCTGGAGAAGCACGGTCCGAAGGCCGTCGTGCTGGCCCGGTTCGTGCCGTTCGTGCGGACGTTCATCACCTGGATCGCCGGCATTGGCCGGATGGACCCGAAGCGCTACTTCACCTACACGATCATCGGCGGCATCCTCTGGGCCGCGGGCATCACTGTGCTGGGGTCGCTGCTGGGCAACATCGGCTTCATCCGGGACAACGTCGACGCGATCTTCGTCCTCATCGTGCTGGTGTCGGTGGTGCCGATCGCCATCGAGTACCTGAAGAGCCGCCGCGAGAAGAAGGCCCGCCCGGCCGACGATTCCGCCGACGTCACGCAGCAGATCCCGCGCGTGCGCGACTGAGCTTTTCTTGGCTGACCGAAGCGGCGTCCGGACTTTTCCGGACGCCGCTTCGTCGTTGCTGGGGTCAGTCAGTCATGGAAAACATCGAGCCCGGGTTGAAGAGGTTTTCCGGGTCAAGGGCTTGTTTGATCTGCCGGTGCACGCGGATCCCGACCGGGCCGATCTCGCGGGCGAGCCATTCGCGCTTGATCTTGCCGACGCCGTGCTCGCCGGTCACCGTGCCGCCGAGCGACAAGCCGACCTCGAGGATCTCGTCGAACGCCTGCTGGGCGCGCGCGAACTCGTCCTCGGAATCGGGCGCGTACACGATGGTCGGGTGCATGTTCCCGTCCCCGGCGTGGCCGACGACGGCGATCTTGAGCCCGACCTTCTCGCTGATCCGTTCGCAGCCGCGGATCAGTTCGGCAATCCGGGTGCGGGGCACGCTGACGTCGTCGGTGAGCCAGACGCCGTAGGTCTCCAGCGCGGTCAGCACGACGCGGCGGGCCTGCAGCAGCATCTTGCCCTCTTCGAGATCGTCCGTGGCGTAGACGAGGTCCGCGCCGCAGTCGGTGCAGATCTGTTCGAGCAGCGCCAGCTCGCGCCGGGCCGCCTCGCCGCCCGCGTCGGACTGGCCGAGCAGCAGGGCCTGACAGTCCGAGCCCGCGCCGAGGTCGGTGTTGAGGTAGGTCTCGGACGCCTTGATCGACGCCGCGTCCATGATCTCCAGCAGCGACGGCACGAGCCCCTCGCGCACCGCCCGCGCGACCGCTTCGCCCGCCGCCTCGGTGGTGTTGAATCCGGCGACAAAAGTGGCCGGGGCCTGCGGAAGCGGTCGTAGCGAGACGGTCGCCTGGGTGATGACGCCGAGCGTGCCCTCGCTGCCGATGAACAGCTTGGTCAGGTCGTACCCCGCGACGCCCTTCACCGTGCGGCGGCCGGTTTTCAGCAGCGATCCGTCCGCGAGCACGACTTCGAGGCCGAGCACCGAATCCGTGGTCACGCCGTATTTCACGCAGCAGAGGCCGCCGGCGTTGGTGGAGAGGTTTCCGCCGATGGTGCACCAGTCGTAGCTGGACGGGTCCGGCGGATAGAACAGGCCGTGCTTTTCGACGGCGGACCGGAAGTCGAGGTTGACGACACCCGGCTGCACGACGGCGAGCCGGTTGCCCGCGTCGACCTCGACGATCTCGTTCAGCTTGGTCAGCGAAAGCACGACACAGCCGTCGATCGCGTTGGCCGCGCCGGAAAGCCCGCTGCCCGCCCCGCGCGGCACGATGGGGACTCTCGCTTCGGCACAAGCCCGGACAGTCGCCTGCACTCCCGCGGTATCCGCCGGAAGCACTACCGCCAGCGGTTTTCCCGAGGGAGCGAGCGGCATCATGTCGCGCGCGTAGGCGTCGGTGACGTCAGCGTCGGTGAGCACCGCGGCCGGGCCGAGGTCGTCCCGAAGCCGCTGGAGGAGGGCGTCGTTGCTCATTCCCGCATGGTAAACCGGGAAGTTCGCAGTGCGGAATATTAATTCCGATATTAGCTGGTCCGCTGGGCGCGCAGGACGGTGTCGCGGGTGTGCGCGGTGCCTGGCGGGGCAGGCGACACCCGCGGTCGGCTCTCGTTGACGAGGACGGTCCACTCGTCGCCGAGAACCCGCGCGATGTCGTCGGGCTGGCGGTAGCCGGAGTGCTCCGGCCCCAGGTCGCGCGGATCGTGACTGGCGAAGAGGAAGGTACCGCCGGGCGCGACCGCGTCGAGCAGCTTTCGCAAGACCCCGTCGTCGGGGCGGAGCGGGAAATACTGGACGCTGACCAGGTCGAACGCCCTAGCCGGAACCGGACTCGCGGCCAGATCCGAACACACCCAAGCGATCCCGGCGTTAGCGGCAGCCGCCCGCTGGAGTGCGGTGCGCGAGATGTCGAGTGCCGTCACCTGCCAGCCGTGCGCGGCCAGCCACCGCGCATCGCCGCCTTCCCCGCACCCGACGTCCAACGCCTGCCCCGGCGGCAACCCTTCGACCTCGGTGACGAGGACGCCATTGGGCTCACCACTGAAGACCTGCTCGCGGCTGCGGTAGAGGTCTTCCCAGAACTGCGCGTCGTGTGGTGCTTCGGATTCGCCGGACGGAGCCATTTTCGTTACCACCTCCGCCGTTCACGATTCCGCTGACCGCGCCGGACGGCAAGGTTCTTTGCTGGAACCGCAAAATCAGCCCCGAAGGTTCTCCAGGTCCGCCAGCAGGCCGGGGTGTTTCGGCGTCCAGCCGAGCGCTTGCTGGGTGTGCGCGCTGGAGGAGGGCTGATCGGTCGCGAAAATGGGACCGAGCGGCCCATAAGTCGCCTCCGGCACCGATTCGACCGGGAGCCCCAGCCGCCGTCCGATCACCGCCGCGATGTCCGCGACCCGAACGCCTTCGTCGGCGACCGCGTGCCAGGCCGTACCGGGCTCCGCCTTCTCCAAAGCGAGCCGGAAAAGCACCGCCGCGTCGAGCGCGTGCACCGCCGGCCACCGCTGCGAGCCGTCGCCCGGATAACCGGACACTCCCGTTTGCCGGGCGATATTGGTCAACAGACCGGCAAACCCGCCCTCGCCGTTGTTGTGCACCGTGCGCGGCAGGCGCACCGCGGACGTCCGGACCCCGCGATCCGCGAACCCCAGCACCTCGGCGACCGTGCGCCCCCTCCCGCCGACGGGCCCGTCCGTCGAAACCGGGTCAGCCTCGGTCGACGCGCGACCCGTCGCATACGGCGTCCCGGAAACCGTGACCAGCGGCCGATCGCTGCCGACGAGCGCCTCAGCCTGCGCCTTGAGCGCCGCCGTTTCCTCGGCGACCGCGTTCGCGAGGGCTTCGTCGCTGCTGAACGCATTGGCGAAGGCGAGGTGCACCACCCCGTCGGCCTTGGCCACGGCCTCGCGGATGACGGCCAAATCAGCCAGCGCACCCCGCACCGGCTCAGCACCAGCCTTTTCGGCCGCCGCGGCGGAGGCTTCGGACCGAGCGAGCGCCAGGACGGAGTGGCCGTTGTCCAGCAACTCGGCGACGACCGCGGAACCGATCAACCCGGTCGCTCCGGTGACGAACACGCGCATGGATTTCTCCCTCACAGTGATGGGACTCTTGTCCCGTCACACGCTACCAGCATGACGGGACAAAGGTCTCATCACATAGGATGGTTTTCATGGCCCGATGGGAACCCGGAGCGCGCGAACGGCTGGTCGTCGCGGCCGTCGACCTGTTCGCCGAACAGGGCTACGACGCCACGACGGTCGCGCAGATCGCTGAGCGCGCCGGCGTCACCAAGAGCACGTTCTTCCGGCATTTCCCGGACAAGCGGGAACTGCTGGTGGCCGGACAGGAAACGCTGAGCCGGCTGCTCACGGAGGGAATCGCCGACGCGCCCGCCGACGCCAGCCCGCTGGAAGCAGTCGCGGGAGGTCTGCGCCGCGCCGCGACCGCGATGGGCCCGATGAACCGGGAACTCGCCCCTCGGTTGAAGGCCGCGGTTGCGGCCAGCACGGAACTGCAGGAGCGGGACGCACTGAAGAGCGTCGGCCTCGCCGCGGCGATGACGGCCGCACTGACCGCCCGAGGCCTGCCCGACGCGACCGCGGCGCTCGCCAGCGAGTTGGGGGTGCTGGCTTTCAAGCGGGGTTATTTCGCGTGGTCGGAGAGCGATCGCGGGGATGACGCTGATCCGGCGGAGTATTTGGTGGCTGCGCTGGAGGAGCTTCGCGCGGCCAGCGCTTCGTTGGGTTGAGAGGCGGAGCGGATCCTGCTCACTTGCCCGGCTCGCGATGCTGAAGTCTGTGAGGGGAACCCTGAGGGAATCTGATTCCCTCAGGGTTCCCCTCACAGACTTTCGCAGGAGCGAACCCACCGGCCCCGGCAGCTGCTCCCGCGCCATTGAGTCGGGCGGGATCCGAGCAACGCCAAAGGTTTCCGCTCGCTTCAGAGCCCACGAGCATCTCGATCCGTCTCTGAGCCCCGAGCATGTCGAGCCGGACGGTACCCGCGCTCGTCAAGCCGCAACGCATTGCCGCCCGGCCGGAAGCCTTTCCTTGTCCGCTAAGCGAAACTGCGCGTCCCGTCAAGCAGGCGACTCTTGCTCACCCGCCTGACGGGACCGAATGAGAATCTTCGCGCGGCCAGCGCTTCGCTGGGCTGACCGGCCGAGCCAATCCGGCTCACTCCCGCGGACTGGCCCGGCGCACGCCGGCCGTGGTCCGTGAGGGGAGCGAACCCACCGAGCCCCGCAGCTGCTCCCGCGCCGTTGGGCCGGACAGGATCCGAGCAGCGCCAACGGTTCCCGCTCACCTCAAAGCTCCGAGCATCTCAAGCCGGACGGGTACCCGCACTTGTCACGCATCAACGCATTGCCGCCCGGCCGGGCCCCTTTTCCTTGCCCGCCAAGCGAAACTGCGCGTCCCGTCAGGCAGGCGACTCTCGTTCGCCTGCCCTACGGGCCTGGGTCACGCCGACATCGCAGCCTCCTCCGGCTGCTCCGCCTGCGGACGGTTTCGACGGCGTCCCAACAGGAAGTACGCCTGCACTGCCGTGTACACGAGGATCGCGGCACCCACCCACGCACTCGTGTGCAACGCCGTCACGAAGGACTCGCGTGCGGTGCTCAGCAACTCCGCACCTTCAGCGGCGGGCATGCCATGCGCAGTGGCTACCGCACCGCCCAGGGTGTCGTGGGCCGCGGCGGGCGTGGTGGCTGGCAGGCCTGACTGGTAGACCGCCGTGGCGAGGCTGCCCAGCAGAGCCGTGCCCAGTGCTCCGCCCAGTTCGTAGCCCGTTTCCGAGATCGCCGACGCGGCGCCTGCGCGGTTGACCGGGGCGGCGGAGATCACGAGGTCGTTCGTGAGGGTTTCCGACAGCGCCACCCCGCCGCCGACCAGGACGAACGCGATCACGACCGCGGCCAATCCGGCGTCGGCTCCGATCGTTGTCAGGACCAGGAAGCCGGCCGCGCCGAGCAGCAGGCCCAGGCTGACCAGGACCGGCACCCGGACTCGGCGGGCGAGCCACGCGGCCGCCAGGGCGCCGACGACTCCGGCGACCGTCGCGGGCAGCATCCACAGGGCCGCGACCAGCGGCTTCAGGCCGAGGACCAGCTGCAGGTACTGCGGCAGCAGGAACAACAGCCCGACCAGAGCGAACACACCCAGCAGGTTCGTGATCACCGAACCGGCGAACTGGCGGTTGGCGAACAGGCCGAGATCCAGCATCGGCTGGTCAAGCTGCCGTTGCCGGCGCACGAACGCGACACCCAGCGCTAGCCCGGCGACGATCGCGAAACCGGCTGGCCAGGTGATGCCCTCCGTCGCGGCGATCTTCACGCCGTAGACGACCGGCAGCATCGTGCCCAGCGACAGCAGCGCCGACCACGGGTCGAAGCGGCCCGGGTTCGGGTCGCGGAATTCCGGCAGCAGCACCGGGCCCGCGACGAGCAGCAGCACCATCACCGGGACGTTGATCAGGAAGACCGAACCCCACCAGAAGTGCTCGAGCAGCCATCCCCCGACGACCGGGCCGACCGCCATCCCTCCGGAGAACGCCGCGCTCCAGATCGCGACCGCGGTGCGCCGCGTGCGGTCCTCGGTGAAGATGCTCCGGATCAGCGACAGCGTGGACGGCATCAGCGTCGCGCCGCCGACGCCCAGCAACGCCCGCGCGACGATCAGCATCAGCGGCGACGTGGCGAACGCCGCCAGCACCGAGGCCGCGCCAAACGCCGTGCCGCCGATGAGCAGCAGCCGCCGCCTGCCGATCCGGTCGCCCAGCGTGCCCATGAAGACCAGCAATCCGGCCAGGACAAACGAGTAGACGTCGACGATCCACAGCTGCTCCGCACCCGTGGGCGCGAGATCCTCGCTGAGATAGGGCAGGGCGAAGCCCAGGACTGTCGTATCCACGCTGATCAAGAGGACCGGCAGCACCAGCACTGCCAAAGCCCACCACTGGCCTCCGCGCCGCACCATGGCGCACTCTTCCTTTCTTATACCGTCCAGACGGTACAGTTTCGTTCCTGAGGTAGAAGGTAAACCGTCTGGACGGTATAGTCAAGGTGATGGCTAAACCTTCAGCACGTGAACGCATCCTCGGTTCGTACGAGGTCATCCTCGCCGACCGCGGCCCGGCCGAGATCACGCTCGACGCCGTCGCGGCGCACGCCGGGGTGTCCAAGGGCGGCCTGCTCTACCACTTCGGCTCGAAGGACGCCCTGCGCGACGGCCTGCTCGAACGCCTGGAGCGGCTGACCGACGACGACCTCGAACGCGCGCGGGGCGCGCCGGAGGGCGTGGTCCGCTACTACCTGCGCTCGGCGATCACCGACGTCACGAGCGACCTCGCGCTGCACCGCACGACGATGGCCGCGATCCGCTTGGTGCTCAACGACCCGATCGCGGCGGAGGTGTCGCGGCGCTGCACCGAGCGCACCCGCGCGCTGATGCTGGAACACATCGAGGACCCGCTGACGGCGGAGCTGGTGATGCTGGTCGGCGAGGGCCTCTACATGCGCGCGGCACTGGGCGAAGAGGCGACGGAAAGCCTGCTGGCGCAGATCGACGAGATCGCGGACCGGATCCAGGCCGGGGCACCGGCCGAGGCGACAGTCGCGGCGGGGCACCGGAAAAGCTGAGTCGCGACGCACGGCGAGAAGCAGCGCGCCCGAACCGGGCCGCGGTCTCACGCAGGGCTTCGACGGTGGGCAGGTCGACGGCCTTCGTACCCGGCTGCCGTGCCGGGTCAGCTCCGAAACAAACCACCGCCGGGCACCTAGCCGCACCCGACTTCACGTCCGTGAGGGCCCCCTGAGGGACTCTGATTCCCTCACGACCCGAAGGCGCGCAAGCACGCCCAGCCGAAAACCTCAGCGAGCCAACCCGTAAACCCGCTCGATCTCCACCGTCAGCACCAGCCGCTGATCCGCCACCATCGCCGCCCGGTACTCCGCCCAGTCGGGATGCTCGCCCGCGACCTTGCGATACAACGCGATCAACGCCTCCACCGCCTCGTCGTCCGGCGCCGCGGCGACCGGCGACAGCACCGCCCGCCCCTCCGCCACCGCGTACGACCAGCCATTCGACGACGCCACGTGGTAACTCACCCGCGGATCCCGCCGCATGTTCTTCGTCTTCGCGCGCGTGTCCGTGATCGACACCTGCAACTGGCGGGCGTCGCGGTCGAAGTAATGGGTCACCGTCGACAGCTGGGGACGGCCGTCCCGCTTCAGGGTCGCCAGGACCCCCTGCTTGCCCGCCGCGATGAGGTCGTAGAGCGCTGTGTCGTCAGTCATACCCCTACAAGGCCCGGCGAGAAGGATCTGTTCCCGCCCCGAAACCCCGAGTGAACCCCGGGTGACCAGCGGCGTCCGCATATCGGGAGAAACCGGACGCCACCCCTCCGGTTGAAATCTGCTTGCATGCGGCAACTAAAGTGTCCTGTGACACAACCAGGGGTCGGCCGCTTGCGAAATACGCCGTACGGGCACACTCTTGCTTAAGGCAACTAGTTGCAGTCGCCAACCAATGGTTTGCTCCGCCCCAAGGAAGACCCACATGGCACCTCAGAACTCCGCCGTCAGGCCCGAGGCCGACCTCGACATCGCCGACCAGCTCGGACACGAGCTGGTCCGGTTCATGCGCTTGATCACCAAGGCGAAGTCACAGGTCGCCAAACACGGTCCGGACGGGATCGAAAGGGCCGCGTACGCGATCCTCTTCTGCCTCGTCCACGAAGGCCCGCAACGCACCAGCAAGCTGGCCGAGTTCCTGCACTCGGAGATCTCCACGATCAGCAGGCAGTCCAGCTCGCTCGTGCAGCACGGACTCGTCGAACGGCAGGCCGACCCCGAGGACGGCCGCGCCTGCTTGCTCGCCCCGACCGCCGAAGGCCTGCGCGTCTTCGACGAAAACCGCAAGCACCGCGCCCGGTGGCTGGCCGAAGTACTCGGCGACTGGAGCCAGGAGGAGCGCGAGACGCTCAACGAGCTTCTCGCGCGGCTCAACACAGGTATCGAAAAGAACAATCCGTCGCTGTCCGACACCACAGCGCCGGCACAGGCCAAGGGGGCCTCGAACGCATGACGTCCACCGTTGAAAAACAACCTCAGTCGCGAGGGGGAGCGCCCGCTGACGACAGCGAGAGCGGTCCGCGGCTGACTCACCGCCAAATCGTCACGATCATCAGCGGCCTGATGTGCGGCATGTTCCTCGCCGCGCTCGACCAGACGATCGTGGGCACCTCGATCGTCCGGATCGCCAACGACCTGCACGGCTTCGACCTGCAGGCGTGGGCGACCACGGCGTACCTGATCACGTCGACGATCGCCACGCCGATCTACGGCAAGCTTTCCGACATCTACGGCCGCAAGCCGTTCTACCTCGCCGCGATCGCGATCTTCGTCGCCGGTTCGGCCGCAGCGTCGTTCTCGACCTCGATGTACGAACTGGCCGCGTTCCGCGCGGTGCAGGGTCTCGGCGCCGGCGGTCTGATGTCGCTGGCCATGACGATCATCGGCGACGTGGTCCCGCCGCGGGAACGCGCGCGGTACCAGGGGTACTTCCTCGCCGTGTTCGGCACTTCGACGGTGCTCGGCCCGGTGCTCGGCGGCTTCTTCGCCGGCTTCGACAGCCTCGGCGGCCTGCACGGCTGGCGCTGGGTCTTCCTGATCAACGTGCCGATCGGCATTATCGCGTTGTTCGTCGTCGCGAAGGTGCTGAATGTCCCGCACAACCGCCACGACCACAAGATCGACTGGTGGGGCGCGCTCACCATGGTCATCGCCGTGGTGCCGTTCCTGATCGTCGCCGAACAGGGCCAGAAGTGGGGCTGGGGCGACCAGAAGTCGATCTGGATGTACATCATCGGCGGCGTCGGCATCGTGCTGTTCATCGTCGTCGAGAAGCTGATGAAGGACGCCGCGCTGATTCCGTTGCGGCTGTTCAAGAACTCGACCTTCACCGTGGCCATCATCGGCGGCGTGATCGTCGGGGTGGCGATGTTCGGCGCGATCACGATGATCCCGCAGTACCTGCAGGTCGTGCAGGGCTACACGCCGACCGAATCGGGTCTGCTGATGCTGCCGCTGATGGTCGGCATCATGTCCAGCTCGATCATCTCCGGCAAGATCACCTCGAAGACCGGGCGCTACAAGATCTTCCCGGTCGTCGGCACGATCCTGATCGCCGCGGGCGCGTTCTTCTTCGCGCTGGTCAAGTACGACACCCCGATCTGGCACCCGCTGGTGGCCGCCCTGGTCATCGGTCTCGGCCTCGGCCAGTGCATGCAGACGCTGATCATCGCGGTGCAGAACGCGGGCCCGCGCAAGGACATGGGCGTGTCGACCGCGTCGGCCACGTTCTTCCGCCAGATCGGCGGTACCGCCGGTGTCGCGGTGTTCCTGACGATTCTGTTCAACGTGCTGCCGGGCAACATCACCAAGGCGTTCGGCGGGCACCTGCCTCCGGGCGGGGGCGCCAACCTCGGCGACCTGTCGAGCAACACGAGCGTCATCCAGACGCTGCCGGAAGCGGTGCGCACGCCGATCCTGATCGGCTTCACCGAGTCCATCACCACGGTGTTCTGGGTCGCCGGCGGCGTCGCGCTGCTGGCCACGCTGGTGCTGCTGTTCATGAAGGAGATCCCGCTGGCGGGCATGAACCCGGCCGCGGCCGCGGTCGAAGGCGGCGAGGCGCTGCTGGACTTGGACGAGACCGCTCCGGTCCCGGCCAACGACGACACCACGGAGCTGAAGACGGGTTCGCTGTTCGAGGAGGCCCCGAAGCAGGAGCCGGTACTGGTCGGAGCGGGCGGCAAACACGCACTGACCAACGGTCACGGCGACGCGCAGGCGGTGGCCGACGCCCGGCCGATGCCGATCACCAATTCGCTGGCTGACGCCGAATTCGGCACGACCACCGGCTCGGGCGGCGTCCCGGTCACCGGCCACGTGCGCCGCCAGGACGGCAGCCACGTGAGCGCGGCCGCGCTGACCCTGATCGACCAGCAGGGCCGTCAGGTGGCGCGGGCGACCGGCAACGGCGACGGCAGCTACTCGATCCCGACCCAGGGTCCGGGAACGTACGTGCTGATCGTGTCCGCTCCCGGGCACCAGCCGCAGGCCTCCAGCGTGGTGGTCGGCGGGCACCCGGCGAACCTGGACGTCACGCTCACCGGTTCCGGCGAGCTGACCGGCGTGGTCCGTTCGATCGGCACCTCGACCCCGCTGGCCAACGCGACGGTCACGCTGACCGACTCGCGCGGCGAGGTCAACGGCGCGTTCATCACGACCGAGGACGGCGTCTACACCTTCAGCGGCGTCGGTGCCGGGCAGTACACGCTGGTCGCGAGCGGCCCGCACTACCGCCCGGTCGCGGTCACGCTGACGGTGCCGGACAGCGGCGTGCTCCGCCACGACGTCGAACTCGCCGGCGCGGTGCTGCTCCAGGGCGTCGCGCGCACCGAGGGCGACCGGATCGTGCCGGACGCGCGGATCACCGTGCTCGACGCGAACGGCAACGTCGCGGCGGTGGCCCGCACCGACAGCGAGGGCCGGTATGTCGTCAGCGACCTGCCGATCGGCTCGTACACGGTCGTGGCGAGCGGCTACCCGCCCGCCACCAGCCAGGTGACGCTGAACGACGGCGAGGCGCAGCACGACGTGCGGCTGAGCTACGACCAGGCGCTCGACGAGCTGGTCGACCGGTCATGAGCGGGGGCCTGCGCGCACAGCTGCGCTCGAACGGCGGATGGCCGGTCGAGAACGCGGTGCTCACGGTCACCGACCTCAACGGTCGCCAGGTCGCGCGGCAGGTCACGGACGCGAAGGGGGCAGTGGTCACTGACCCGCTGCCCCCGGGCGTCTACACCGCCGTGATCACCGCGCCGGGGTACACGCCGCTGGCCCGCACCGTGCAGATCGGCTCCGACGGGGCCGGGCTGCTCGGCGACATCGCGCTCGTGCCGGTTTCCGGCGCGGTCGAGCTGCCGCCGGAGGGTCCGTGGACGATCGACCCGATGCACTCGTCGGTGGTCGCCACCGCGCGGCACATGGGCATCGCGAGCATCAAGGTGCGGTTCCCGGACGTGGCCGGGCGGATCGAGGTCGCCCGCCCGGTGGAACGGTCGACGGTGCACGCCGAGATCAAGGCGGGCAGCATCGAAAGCGGCATCAAGATGCGGGACGACCACCTGCGTTCGGCCGAGTTCCTCGACGTCGACGCGTATCCGCTGATCACGTTCGAAAGCACCGGGCTTTCCCAGCTCGGCACGGACAACTGGGCGCTGCGCGGCGTGCTCACGCTGCACGGCGAACGCCGCGACGTCACGCTCGACCTGCGCTACACCGGGCACGGCCCGGACCCGTGGGGCGGCGTGCGGGCCGCGTTCCACGCCGAAACGCAATTGCACCGCAACGATTTCGCGATCAACTACAGCGCGATGGTGCGGGCAGGCGTGGCCGCGATCGGCACGACCGTCAAGGTGGAGCTGGACATCGAGGCGGTGCAGGGCGAGTCCCTGCCGCAGTTCTAGAGAAAACCGCGACAGGCCGCCCGGGAACTGTTCCGGGCGGCCTGTTCGTTGTCCTGGGCGAAAAGGGTGAACAGTCTGGTTACCCCAGGAATACCCAAAGTCACCGAATGCGGAGGATTCGATGGTTGCGTACTGCAGCCGCTTCCCGCCACGTAGGCTCTTCGCGTGAACCTCGACGCCGCCCAGCCCGCGCACGCCGCGGGAATCGGCCTGAGCTGGCTGGACACCGCCGGCCCGGTGCTCGTCTGGGTCATCGTGCTGTCGTTCGTGCTCATCGAATGCGCGCTCATCATCGGGCTGTTCCTGCCCGGCGATTCGCTGCTGTTCGGCGCGGGCGTGGTGCTCGCGCAGCACGGCTCGGACCTCAACGCGTGGCTGCTTTCCGCGGCCGCGCTGCTCACCGCCGTGTTCGGCAACCAGATCGGCTATTACATCGGCCGCGGCGCGGGCACCACGCTGATCGCCCGGCGCGGCGGCCGGATGCTCAACCGGCGCAACCTCGAACGCGCGCAGGAGTTCCTGGACCGCAAGGGTTTCTTCGCGATCGTCGCGGCCAGGTGGATCCCGTGGATCCGCACGCTGGCCCCGCTCATCGCCGGCGCCGCGCGGATGGATTCGCGCCGGTTCCTGCTCGCCACCACCGTCGGCGGGCTGCTGTGGGTGCCGACGCTGGTGCTGCTCGGCTACTACGGCGCAGGACTGCTCGACGCCATCCCGTGGGTCAAGACCGCGGCGCTGTGGGTGAGCATCGCGTTCTTCGTGTTCGGCACCGCGTACGGCGTGCTGCGCTACCGCCAGGAAATGCGGCGTCCGGTCGACGAACCCGACGACGCGCACGCCTGATTTTCAGGACGGGTCGGACCAGACTTCCAGCTGGATGCCGTCCGGATCGCGGAACACGATCACCGCCGAACCTTCGAAGGTCTGCGACTGCGTCGCGGGCAGGTAGGAAACGCCGTACTCCCGCAGGCGGTCCTCCCATTCGGCGACCTCGGCACGCGACGAAACCGAGAACGCGACGTGGTCCAGACCAGTGCGTCTTTCGTCGAACACGGGTCTCTCAGTGTCCGGATGCTGGACCAGCACGACGGAGAAACCGTCTCCCGCCGAACGCAGAACTACTTTGCGCACCCCGGTTTCCGGGTCTTCGCGCCGATGGCTTTCCTCGAGGTCGAGCACCCGGACGTACCAGGGAACACTTCGGTCCACATCGGTCACGGTGAGCGCCAGATGGTGCACAGACGTGAGCTTGGGCATGACTTTCGCGGCCGTCCTTTCAACCCCTCGTTCCAGACTCGCACACCGGGACAACCGCTACGGGCGAGTTCACCGAGTTCCGGGGTCAATCGTGATCTGCCCGTCTCCGGGCGTCTCACTGTCCGAGATCGATCAGCGGCCGCCGCCGACTTCGAGCACCGCTCCCACCGTGTAGGACGCTTCCTCGGACAACAGCCACAGCACGGCCGTCGCGATCTCTTCCGGCTGGCCGGCGCGCAGAAGCGGGATGCCCGCGCTGAGCCGCTCGAGCCGGTCCGGCATTCCCGCGGCGGCGTGCAATCCGGTCTCGACCAGGCCGGGGGATACGACGTTGACCCGGATTCCTTCGTCGGCAACCTCCCGCGCGAGGCCGAGGCTGAGCGTGTTGACCGCCGCTTTGGACGCCGCGTAGTGCACCCACTCGCCCGCTGACGCGTTCCGCGATGCCGTGGACGAAACGTTCACGATCGCGCCGCCAGAGCCGCCGTAGCGCGTGGACAGCCGCCGCACCGCCTCGCGGCAGCACAGGAAAACGCCGGTGACGTTGATGTCCAGCACTCGCCGCACGGTCTCGACGCTCTGCTCGTCAAGCCGGCCCGGGGTGTTGCCGGTGATGCCCGCGTTGTTCACCAGGCCGACGATCGGCCCCACCTCGGCCGCCGCCGAAAAAAGCTCGCTGACCTGCTGTTCGTCCGACACATCGGCGCGGTGCGCAAGCGCTTGCGCACCGTGGGAACGCACCCGCTCGGCGACCTCCTCGGCCGCGGCTTGGTCGCCGGAGTAGTTCACCACCACGTCGTAACCGCGAGTCGCGGCCAGTTCGCAGATCGCCGCCCCGATGCCCCGGCTGCCGCCGGTGACGATCAAAACCCCCACAGGTCACTCCCTCATCAGCTTGGCTTGAGCGGCTCGACGAACTGGGCGTCGAGCCACCGCATCTGCGCCATCCACATCCACCACGTCGCGTCGTCCGGACAGTGCTGCCCGTCGACCGCCTCGCCACGCAGCCACGCGCCGAGCAGCGCGGTGATCGCCGTGCACACGTCGAGCAGCGCGCGTCCCCACCACCATTGGTGCATCGGGGTGTGCAGTTCGAGGACCCCGCCGTGCTCCGGCAGCACCGACAACGCCCAGTCCAGCCGCGTCCGGACGTCGGCGAGCACCTCCGGCTCGAGCTGCGGTTCGGCACCGGTCTCGCGCATCCGCTCCACCAGCAGCGCCAGCCTGGGATCCGGCCCCAGCGCCGAAGCGGGCTCGGTCAGCCGCCGCTCGACCAGCGCCCGCAACCCGTTCAGGTGCGTGCGCACGAGCGGGACGTACGGCGGGTAGAGCACGGCGATCCGGGCGTCGCCTGCCCGGTCCCAGGTGACCGCGCCGGCGTAGGGATCCGTCGTCGCCGGATCGTCGAACATCACCTGCTCAGAGCCCGCTCAGAGGGCGAAATTCGTCAGCGGCAGGTTCTCGAGCACCAGGTCGGCGCGGTCGCGGGTGTTCGCGATCAGGTCCGCGTTGCGCTGGTCGGAGCCGAGCGCGCGCTGCCGGGCCTCGACCAGCGAACGGCCGTAGCGCCGATGCCGGGACACCAGCCGCTCGATCCGCTCCGGCTCGTCCGGGGCCAGGAACCAGGCTTCGGTGAGGTACTGCCGCACGCCGCTCCACGGGTCGTCCGGAAGCAGCAGGTAGTTGCCCTCGGTGATGACCAGCTGCACCTCGGGCGCGACCGGGACGGCACCGGCGATCGGCTCCTCTATCTCACGGCGGAACTCCGGCGCGTACACCGTCTCGCGGCCCTCGGCGAGCCGGCGGATCAGGTGCACGTAGCCGGCCGCATCGAAGGTGTCCGGCGCGCCCTTGCGGTCGGTGCGGCCGAGCCGCTGCAGTTCGACCTGGGCCAGGTGGAAACCGTCCATGCCGACGACCGCGGCGCGCGAGCCGAGCGCATTGGCGATCGCCCAGGCCAGCGTGGTCTTGCCGGAGGCGGGCGCGCCGATGATGCCGAGCACGTGCCGCTCCCGCGGTTTGGCCAGCTTTTCGGCCCGCGCCAGCAGATCCTCGAACGCCGTCATCGCACTCCCTCTTCTCTGCTCTTCGCCAGTTCTCCGACCGGCCCGGTCCACGAGCGCGGACCCACGTGCCGGACGCGTTCCGCGGCCACCGCGTTCGCGTATCCGATCCAATCGGGGACAGCGCTGTCCCGGTTCGCCACGGCGTACGCGAGCGCGCCGTGCCACACGTCTCCGGCCCCCAGGGTGTCCCGCGCTTCGACGAGCGGCACGGGGACCTGCCCAGAGTCTTCCGTAGTGCTCCAGGCGACCGGCTCCGGGCCCGCCGTCGTGATCGTCACTGACACTCCGCGTTCGGCCAAACTCGGTGCGGGAGCACGGAACCGCGCTGAACAGGCTGCCACGCGGACCAGTGGCAGCAACTGGTCCAGTACCGGTTTCCAGCTGCCCGCGTCGAGGACGACCGGCACTTCGCGGGCGCGGGCTTCCCGGGCGACAGCAAGCGCTAGCTCGGGGTGGTGCCCGTCGACGAGGACGGCTTTCACGCCGTCGAAAATCGGGGCGAGGTCAGGCAGTTCGAGCGGCTCGTCGGCGGCGGCGTTGCGGGAGACGACGGTGCGTTCGCCGTCGCCGTCCCGCACCACGACCGCGCTGACCGGCGGCGCCTGCGTGCGTTCTGGAGCGAGATCGACCAGGTCGACGCCGCAAGCTTCGAGGTCAGCCCGCGCGAGTGCGGCCAGCGGGTGCGCACCGAGAGCCGTCACGAGAGTCGCTTCGCCGCCGAGCGCCGCGACGGTCACCGCGGCGTTCGTCGCGGGCCCACCGGCCGCGACATCCACCTGCAGCGACTGCACTTTCTCGCTCGGCTCCGGGAATTCCGCGACCCGTTGCACGACATCGACGGTGCACAACCCCGCCAGCAGCACTCGCACGTCAGGTCAGCCCGGCGTGCGTGGTGGACGCGACCTCGACGACTTCGCCGTTGTCGTCGAGCTTCAGCGCACCGGTGAGCAGGCCGACGACCTGGTTCATGCTGTGCGACTTCGGCGTTACCACGGCGACGCGCTTGCCGAGCCGGTGCACGTGGATCCGATCGGCGATTTCGAAGACGTGCGGCATGTTGTGGCTGATCAGCACCACCGGCAGGCCGCGGTCGCGGATCCGGCCGATCAGCTCCAGCACCTTCGCGGATTCCGCGACGCCCAGCGCGGCCGTCGGCTCGTCCATGATCACCGCTTTGGTGCCGAACGCCGCCGCGCGCGCCACCGCGACGCCTTGCCGCTGGCCGCCGGAAAGCGTTTCCACCAGTTGGGTAATGGATTTGACCTTGATGCCGAGATCGTCGAGGATCCGCTGCGCCTCAGTGCGCATGGTCGCGCTGTCGAGCTTGCGCAACCCGATCCCGAACGGTCCCTTCAGCCGCTTTTCCCGGCCGAGGAACATGTTCGACGCGATGTCCAGCGCCGGCGCGACCGCCAGATCCTGGTACACCGTCTCGATTCCGTAGTGCCGGGCGTCCAACGGGGACTTGAAGTGGACCGTCTTGCCGTCCACTTTGATCTCTCCGGCGTCCGGCACCACCGCACCGGACAACGCCTTGATGAGACTGGACTTTCCGGCCCCGTTGTCGCCGACCACGGCGAGCACTTCGCCGGGATAGAGGTCGAAATCGGCGCCGTCGATGGCGGTAACCCGGCCGTAGCGCTTCACCAGGCCGCGCGCGGAAAGAGTCGGCTGCTGCTGCGTAGTAGTCATGACTGCTGCTGCCTCCGTGCGATCCGGTCCACGACCACCGCGGCGATCAGCAGCGCGCCGGTCGCCAGGTCCTGGTAGTTGCCGTCCACGCCCATCTGCGTCAGGCCCGAGCGCAGCACCGCGACGACCAGCGCACCGAACAGCGTGCCCAGCACCGAACCGCGGCCGCCGAACAGGCTCGTTCCGCCCAGCACCACGGCGGTGATGGAGTCGAGGTTACCGAGCTGGAACTGGTTCGGGTCGGCGTTCGGCGTGCGGCCGAGCGCCTGCCACGCGGCGATGCCGAAGCACAGACCGGCGACGAGGTAGACCGACAGGACGGTGCGGTTGACCTTGATCCCGGACAGCCGCGCGGACTCCGGCGCGTTGCCGACCGCGTAAACGTGCTTGCCCCACGCGGTTTTCGTGAGCGCGTACCAGACGGCGAGGAACATGAGCAGCGCGAGCGTCATGCCGTATGTGATCGGGATGCCGCCGAACAGGTACCGCTTCGTGCCGAGCCAGGTGAGCAGCCCGTCGGACACCGGAACCGCCTGGCCGCCCGCGATCAGCTTCGCCACCGCGGTCAGGCCGGTGAACGTACCGAGCGTGATGATGAAGGCGGGCAGCTTGATCCGCGTCGCCAGGGTGCCGATGAACAGGCCGACGACGACGGTCAGCACGACTCCGGCCAGCAGTGCGAAGAAAACGTTTGTGACCGCGGCGAGTTTCGCCATCACCAGCGTCGCCACGACCATCGACGACGCGTTGGAAAGGTCGATGCCCGCGATCAGGATGATCAGCGTCTGGCCGAGCGCGAGGGTGCCGACCACCAGCGACTGCTGGACCACTGTGGACAGATTGTCCAGGTCGAAAAAGGTGTCCGTGGCAAAGGAAAACACCACGACCGCCACGACCAGTGCCAACGCGGGACCGACCGCGGGGGCGCGCAGGAAGAACTCGCCGAGCGTTTCGCGCTCGCGGTTGTTGACCGTCGCGGTCGTCATTTCCCGCCTCCCCAGCAGTTCTGCAGGCCCCACGCGGTGTCCTTGCTCGGGACGCCCGGCATCGGGTGGTCGGTGATCGCGGTCGAGCCGGTGTTCACGAACCCGCTCGGCTTCTTCCCGGTCTTCGCGTAGTCGACCGCCGCCAGCACGCCCTGCTCGGCCATCTTCCGCGGGAACTGCATCACGGTGACGGCGAACTGGCCGTTCTTGACGTTCTGCACGCCCTCGCAACCGCCGTCGATCGAGCCGACGGTGAGCTGTCCGTTGAGCCCACGCGCTTTCAACGCCGCGTACGCGCCGCGGCCCATCGGCTCGTTCATCGTGTACACCGCGTTGATATCGGTAGTGCGCTGCAGGAGGTTCTCCATGCCCTGCTGGGCGAGGCTCTGGTCACCGTTGGCGGCGGTGTGGCCCTTGATCTCCGGCGCGCCGTCCTTGAGCCCGATGCCCTTGAGGAACCCGCCGTGCCGCTGGGTGTCGACCGAACTGCCCGCGGTGCCGTCGACCATCAGGAGTTTGGGATCGGTGCCCTTCAGCGCCGCCTTGACGTACGCGCCCTGCTGCTCGCCTGCCGCGAAGTTGTCGGTGGCGAAGGTGGCGTCGACCGCGTCCGGCGGTTCGGTGGCGGTGTCGAGGGCGATCACCAGGATGCCCGCGTCGCGAGCGTCCTTGATGGCCTTCAGCACGCCGGTCGACGAACTCGGGGTGATCAGGATGGTGTTGACGCCCTGCTGCATCAGGTTCTCGATCGCGCGCACCTGACCGTCGTTGTCGCCGTCGAACTGCCCGGCGAGCGCACTGAAGTCAGCGCCGTTGGCCTTCGCCGCGGCGGACGCGGCGTTGCGCAGTTCGACGAAGTACGGGTTGGTGTCGGTCTTCGTGACGAGGCCGACCTTGGCCTTGCCGCTCCCGCCGGTTTTGGAGCTGCCGCCCCAGTGGCGTTCGACGGTGCACCCTGCGGTGGAGACCGCGACAGCGGCCGCCAAGGCGAGTGCGGTGAGACTCCGGTGTCTCATGGGGATGCCCTCCGAATCGAGGTGCGAGCTTGCCGATGGACGGGAAGGTAGACAGACTCATGCCATGACGCAAGCGTTTGCGCAAACGCTTGCCAACGCTTCTGGTTGAGCTCTCTTGATGAAGGACAGACATGCCGCGACCCCGCTCCGCCCGCCCGACCCAGCGCGACATCGCCGAAATGGCGGGCGTGTCGATCACGACGGTGTCGCACGTCGTCAATGGCACGCGGGCGGTGGCCGAGGAGACGAAAGCCGCGGTGCTGCGGGCGATCGAGACCACCGGGTACACCGGCGACGCGATCGCTCGTTCGCTGGTCACCGGGGGTACGCGGTCGATCGGGATGGCGATCTCGCTGGTCGCGAACCCGTACTTCGCGGCGCTGATGCACGCGATCGAGCGAGAGGCGTCGGCAAACGGATACACCGTGCTGCTGGCGGACACGCACGACACCGCAGGCACCGAGCGGGACGTAGTGCGCGCCTTGCGGTCGCGGCGGGTCGACGGCCTGCTGATCACGCCCGCGCCCGGCGACGGATCGGTGCTCGGCGAGCTGGTGTCGCTGGACGTGCCGACCGTGCTGATGGACCGGCTCACCACCCGGACCGACATCGACCAGGTCGGCGCGGAGAACATCCAGGCGACCTCGGCGCTGACCGCACATCTGGCATCGCTGGGCCATCGCCGGATCGGCATGATCTCCGGCGCGCCCGGTCTCACGACCAGCGACGAACGCGTGCTCGGCTACCGGCTCGGCCTCGGCCGCTCGGGTTTGAGCTGGTCGGCTGATTTGGTGGCCTGCGGACAGTCCTCTCGCGACGGCGGCGGCCTGGCGCTGAGCACGCTGCTGGCGCTGCCGGATCCGCCTTCGGCCTTGGTAGTGGCCAACGACAGCATGATGGTCGGCGTGCTGCACGAGGCGCGGCGGCGGGGTTTGCGGATCGGCCAGGACCTGCCCGTGGTGGTGTACGACGACGTCGAATGGGCCGATCTCGTGGACCCGCCGCTGACGACCATGGCCCAGCCGATTGATGAGATCGGCCGCCGCGCGGTCCAGTTGTTATTGGCTCGGCTGGCGGATCCCGGCCGCCCAGCCGAGACTGTGCGGTTGCCGCCGACTTTGCGGCACCGGGCTTCCTGCGGGTGTGCGTAGCCGCCGGTCTTGACTGCCCGGTGTAACCAAGCACGTGCTTCGTTCACTCACCTCAGTGATTCTCGGGACCCGATCGTCTCGGACCCTCTCTTGTGCGGCCCGACAGTGGCTACTGTTGGGTAGGTATCTACGACGAGGGCCATGAGAAATGACCGTTCTGGCGCCGGAGGTCTCCCACTGGGACCTGCCGGTCACCCATCGGTTCGGGGTGGCATTGGGGAGGCACGCCAGCCCGTACCACGACCAGCTGCTGCGTGCCATCCGCGGCGCTGCCGCGCGGGCGGGTTGCGACCTGCTGCTCGCCGACACCAGCGACTGCCCGCGCGAGGAAGCCGAAGTGCTGCGCGCCCTGCGGGCGGACCGCGTCGACGGCGTGCTCTTGGTGCCCGCCCCCGGTGACGAGGACGTCGTGAACGGGCTCGTGCGGACGGGCGTGCCCACCGTGCTGGTGGACCGGATCGCCGGCCGCAACGACGTCGACCAGGTCGGGTCGGAGAACTTCCAGGCCATGTCCGCGCTGGTCGAGCACCTGGCTGCGCGACGGCACCGGCGGATCGCGCTGATCACCGGGACCGAGGGGACCACCGTCAGCGAAGAGCGCGCCCTCGGTTACCGCCTGGGCCTGGGCCGCGCGGGCCTGCGCTACCACCCGGAACTGGTCGCCTCCGGCCTATCCACCGCCGGCGGCGCGGCCCGAGCTGCTGCGAAGTTGTTGGACGGTTGGCCTTCACCTACTGCTCTGGTGGTCGCTGGCGAGGCCATGCTGATCGGCGTGCAGTGGGAAGCACACCGCCGCGGAATCCGGATCGGATCGGAGCTGGCGGTCGTCGGTTACGGCGACATGGACTGGGCGCGGACGGTTTCGCCTGGCGTGACGACGATGGCGCAACCGATCTCGGAGATCGGCCGCCGAGCGGTGCAGTTGCTGCTGGCGCGCTGCCGGGAGCCAGAGCGTCGACCGGAGTCGGTCCGTCTCGCGCCTCGGTTTTTGCACCGCGCTTCTTGCGGGTGCTGAGGTTTAGAGGGTCGCGGCCGCTTCCAGCAGCATCCAGCCTCCAATTTGGACAGACAAGTCCTTTTCTGCTTTCCCTGGCGGATTCTCTGCTGTCCTTGCCCACTCGGCACTGAACAGTGGTCCGGTTTTCTCTTGCGTCGCCCCGTTCCAGCACGATTCGGCCGACTTCTGGACTAGCCTCTTGGCCGTCTCCGCTTCCGGCTTGGGGAGTTCTTTCGACGCAAGTGCTAGATATCGGGCCAAAATCGCCGAGAAGAGCCCGCCGTCGCCGCCCTCCGAACCGGGGAGGATTCCGCCGGGCGCTCCGTGTTGTTCGACTGCCCGGATCGTGCGAGCCGCATCTTCCCACCGTTCCTGCTCGAGGCATGCGCCGAGGTAAACCCCTTGGCAGTACGAGAAAATATGCTTGACTACTTCGCCGGTGTCCGCCCTTATCCCGTCCCAAACCAGCCCGGTTTCCGGGTCGACCAAGGTGTCGGTGAGCCATTGCGTCATCGCACGGGCGCGTTCTTGATCACCCACACGAGCGTGAAAGATGGCAGCCGGACCGTTCGCCGGGGTATTCTTGAATGAGTCGCCCCGCCGCCACCAGATTCCCCCGCCAAGGTCTTCCGTCCAGCCTTCATGCAGCCGTTTGTCGATGGCCTCGATCGCTTGGTTCACGGTCGCTTCGTCCACTGTGGACAGTCGGAGTTGGCGCACTCGTTGCAACGCGAGCCCTAGCCAGGCTATGTCGTCGTAGTAGTCGTTGACCCAAGAGCCGAAGTTGCGCCGGTGCACCGTCGTGATGAACCGATCGATCAGCCGCGCCCGGTCGTCGGTGGGTTCACGCAGCTGCGCGTCGACGAGGCTGTCGAGGAGATGGGCCTGCCACCAGTAGTTCCAGTGCCAGTGAAACCGCTGACTCAAGGTGGGCGGCCAACCGCTGCGACCGAGAGCCGTGCCGGGCAGAGCCCACAGCCGACGGACGTGCCTGGCACACACAGCCCGCTCAGCCGCCGCGGCTCGTTCTGCGGGGCCGGTCGTGCATTCGGCAGGGTCGGTCGCGCCGGTGCCAGGATTGCGCGTGCCCTCGACAGGCTCCGTCGTGCGCTCGGCAGGACCGCCCTCGGCAGAGTCACTCGCGCTGGCAGCGGGGTCGCGCATGCCCTCGACACGGTCGGCCGCCGCGGCATCGGCAGGGTCGGTCGCGGCCTTGGCGGAGTCGGCAGCGCGCTCGGCAGGGTCGGTCGCGTGACCGCGTGCAGCAGAATCGGCGGGCTTAGCGGGCTCGGATGGATCGCCGGTCATAGACCGATTCTGCCTGCGCCGCGGAAAGCACGCCTCTCCACGACCTATGCCCACCCACGAACAACTCGGAAGATCCGCGTCTCCACCGCGCCGCTGCTGCCATCGGCCAACCATTGCCATGTCGATCACTCGAGAGCTCTGCTGGCAGAACGGAGCGCTCTGCGAGCGTGCGCTCGAGCTGCTTGACCCGGATTCAGGTCAATCGCGCGGCCAGAGCCAAGGCCGGGTGCTCGTGAGTGGCTATACCGGTTCTAACCGGCGCAGCCACTCACGAGACACCCCGACGGCGGCGAGGCGGCGGGGACGGCGAGGGTCACCAGGCTTTGGATAGGTCCGCGTGCTGCCGAACCCACGCGTGCATCACGATTCCCGCCGCAACCCCGGCGTTGATCGACCTTGTCGTGCCGAACTGGGCGATCGACACCACTTTCGCTGAGTCCGACTGGGCGGCTTCGGACAGGCCGGGGCCTTCCTGGCCGAACAGCAACAGGCACTTGCGCGGCAGCTCGGCAGTCTCCACCGGCTCGGCGCCGGGTGTGTTGTCGACGGCTACCACCGTCAAACCCTCGGCGGTGGCGAATTCCAGCAAGGCCGCGACGTCCTCGTGGTGGCGTAGGTGCTGGTAGCGATCCGTCACCATGGCGCCGCGGCGGTTCCAGCGGCGGCGGCCGACTATGTGGACCTCCGCGGCGGCGAAGGCGTTCGCGGTGCGGACCACGGTGCCGATGTTGTGGTCGTGCTGGAAGTTCTCGATCGCGACGTGGAACGGGTGCCGTCGGGTGTCCACATCGGACACGATTGCTTCGCGGCGCCAGTAGCGGTACGCGTCGACCACGTTGCGGCGGTCGCCGTTGGTCAGGAGTTCGGGGTCGTAGCGCGGGTCGTCTGGCCAGGTTCCTGGCCACGGACCTACGCCGACCTCCTCGCGGTTCACCCACTCGGTGGGGCCCGCTTCGGGGTGTTCCGTCGTCACGAAGGACGATTCTCGCTCAGCCGAGGCTGACGCCGTGCGCCGGACTGTCGTCGTGGCGGTGTCGCCAGCGCAGATACGCACCCAGATACGAGATGACCAGCACCGCCAGCGCCACTACGACCACCACCGGCAGCAGGGAGCGCGGGATGACCGTCCCGTACAGGTAGTAGGCGTTGAATCCGCCGGGCAGGTCGCCGAGACCCTGCTGATGCCGGAAGAAATCCTCCAGCGCGGTGAGCGGGCACGGAATCGGGGTGACATTGACGAGCACGCCCCATACCGCGAAGAAAATGTGCCCGAAAATGACTTTCGGCCATCGCCAGGCTAGGAATCCGCCGAAGCCGATGAAGAGCAGGGCAAGGATGTGCACCGCCACGGTTACGTCGGCGAGAACGTGCGCGACTGTCGTGTCCACCTTCGCCCCCTTCCAGTGCACCCACCAGCGACGTTACTCCGATTACCCGCACCAGGAGCGGGAATTAGGGGGACCTCGTGTGATGTTCGACCCACCGGAGCAACGTGTTCACCCGGCAGGTAACGGAGGGATCACTCCGGGTAGGAAACCCCCGCGGCACCCGCCACGAGAGGACCCAATGCGGTCTAAATGACTCCGTTCCGTACACGCGGGCGGAGTGCGAATCGGCGGAGAAAGCGGGCGGAAAAGCGATTGACAAACTCGGGAAGAAGGCGCTGACCGCAGTTAGCCCGCGCCGCCGACGCCCGGCCAGAGGGTGACCGCGTTGAGCTTGAGGTCATCGGGCAGCAGGGGATCGCGGTTCGAGCCCTCCATCGTCCAGACGACCTCAGAGTCGGGATAAAGAGTCACGTCGAAGGTCACGTCAACGAGCTGCACGAACTCGATCGAGAGCACGTCATCGACGCCGAGAACGACTTCGTCGCCATAGGGTTCGACGTTCCAGGTCCTGGGCTTGTCGTCCTTGTTGGTCACCTGGATCCGGATCAATGCGCCCCCCTGGCTCGAATGCCAGGGTACCGAAAACGGGCCGGGAGCGTTCAGCCAGTGAACGCCGCCCCGTCGATGTCCGTCACCACCAAGCGGATGCGCGCGTCCGCCCACTCCGTCCCCTCGAGCAGCTCGCGCACCCGCGTCTCGGCGGCCGACAGCAAAGGCGGCAGCGGCAATCGCAAAGCCACCAAGCGAACCTCCACTGACTCCGGGGTCAGATCCACCGAACCACCAGCGGGATCGGTCGGGAGCCAGCTGATTTCCGCGGCCGCGCTCATCGCGGGGCGGAGACCGTCGATGGCGGACAGGGCGTCGGCGAGTCTTCCGGCCAGCGAACGCGGATCGGTCACTGCCGCCCCACTTCGATGTCCAAAATGGACACTCGGACGGCGTCCACGGAACGACCGGTCTGCGCCAGGACTTCCCGGAACACCGCGAGCTGCACCGCGCGGCCCACGGCGGCGGCTTGGTCCGCGCCCGAGATGATCACGTCGACCTCGACGGTCAGGCGGTCCTCATGGACCCGCACCCGGACGCCGTCCGCGGGGGCCGGTTCCAGGCCCTTCCACCGTTGCCGGGCTTCGCGGGCCCAGGCGGTCGCCAAACCGCGCAGGCCGGGCTCCAGGCGCACGACTCCAGCGGTTTCGGCGGCCGCCCGGGCGGCCACGCTCGCGATCACCGGGGCGGCGATCACGTATTCGGCGGTCATTCCCCGTCCTCGTACACGTCTTCCACCAGCAGATCCAGGCTTACCAACGAAATACCCACTCGCGAGCTCGCGGCGGCGGACACCAGCTCTCGTACGCGGGCCAACGTGTCAGCGCCGCTGGTGTTCCCCAGGCGCGTCGTGAGGGTGAGTTCGACCTCGACCTGCGCCGCGCCAGAGGGATCGACGCCGACCTTTCGCACCCGTACGCGGCGGGCGCGGACGTTGCCGGCGGAGTCAGCGGCGTAGCGGAGCACGACCGCGACAGCTTGCTCGCTCACTTCGACCGAACCCGGTTCGGCGGCGGGCAGGTCGAGCATCTGGCCACGACGCACCTCGGCACGGACGGCCGACATGATCCGTCCTACCAGGTCAGGCGGGGTCGGGTCGGGTTCGTCGATCAGCTCCTGCGTCGCCGCGCGCAGGGCCAGCAGGCTTTCCCGCGCGGTACGGCAGTGGACACAGTCCGCCTGGTGCTCGTCGGCCTCGTCCAGGTTCTCCCAGAGCGTCTCCAGTTCCCGGCCGCACGGCAATTCGTAGTCCTGGTTCACCTCCACGGCTTCATCACCTCCGCCAGCTGCGCACGGGCCCGGGCGATCCGGCCCCGGACCGCGGTGGGGTTCGCGCCGACGATCTCGCTGATCTCGTCGTACGACCGGCCGTGCACCTCACGCAACAGCCAGCACGCGCGCTGCTGCGGCGTCAACGTCTGAAGCGCGTTGTCGAGCGCCGCGAGCTGGCCGCTGACCTGCGCGGCGTGCTCGGGCTGAGTGTCGCGTCGCGGCGATTCGGCCAGGTCGAGGTCGACATCGGCCTGCGGGCGGCGCGCCCGGATCACGTTGAGGCAGCGGTTGGTCGTTCCTCGGTACAGCCAGCCGACGAACGCCTTGTCGTCGTTCAGCTGCGCCAGCTTCCGCCACGCGCCGAGGAACGCTTCCTGCACTACGTCCTCGGCGTCGCCGCGGTGGTGCAGCATTTTCAGGGCGAGCCGGAACATCGGGCCCTGATAACGCTGCACGAGCTGTTCGTACGCGCGCACGTCGCCGTCTCGCGCACGGCCGACGAGCGTGGCGTCGTCGAGCGGGACACTGGTCGTGGTCACGGCACCCCCTTCCGTCAGGGGGACACCGCGTGGCGGGCATTCGTCACGCACGCATTGTGAGTGACTGTGCTCACTCCCGCTCGATTTGAGTCCTCAGTTGAGCCCGAGGTCGTCCTTGCTCAGCAGGTACCGGTACTCGAGCCCGGCCTTTTCGATGGCCTCGCGCGCGCCGGTGTCGCGGTCGACGACCGTCGCGACGCCGACCACGGTGGCCCCGCCTTCGCGCAGCGCCTCGACCGCGGTGAGCACGGGCGTGAGGGGCCTTCGGCCTG